>NZ_JALJRP010000050.1:0-31810 GCF_024519715.1 Pseudomonas sp. Pse35
GGATTTTGGGGCCGCTGCGCAGCCCAGCGGGAGCAAGCTCCCTCGCCACAGGGGGGGCTACTTCGGCCGCGTTTCCGCGACCAGGGTTTGCAATCGCACCCACAACCTCTGGACATGCTGGCGTTCGGTGCCCAGCGCGCCGATGGACACCCTCACCATCCAGCGCTCATCGAGGATGGCGGGGGTGACGTAGGCATCGCCTGACTGGTTGAGTTTTTCTGCCCAGGCTCGCGTGTGATGGTCCAGTGCCTGGCCTTCCAAACCCGGCGGTTCATGGCGAATGCACAGGGTTTGCAAGGCGGGCGTGGCCACCAGTGTCCAGTGCTCAGTGGCTTCGATCTGCTCTGCCAGCCAGCGCGCATTGGCCAGGTCTCGCCGCAACCGCGCTTGCAGGCCGCTGACGCCTTGCTCGCGTATCAGGAACCACAACTTCAAGGCGCGGAAACGGCTGCCCAGGGAGATCCGCCAGTCACGGTAGTTTCGCACTTGGCCGTCTGCGCTGGACTGCAGGTAACTCGGGTTGGTGGTCATGATGCGAATCAAATGCTCGGGGTCGCGCACGAAGTACACCGAGCAGTCGAAGGCCGCGCCCAGCCATTTGTGCGGGTTGAGCACTAGGGAGTCAGCCTTTTCGATGCCATCCCACAAGGCCCGGCATTCTGGCAGGATCATTGCGGCGCCGGCCATGGCCGAGTCCACATGCAGCCACAGGCCGTGACGTTGGGTCAGTTCGCCAATTGCATCCAGGGGGTCGATCGCCATGGCGGCCGTGGTGCCGGTGGTGGCAATCACCACGCAGGGCGTGTTACCGGCGGCCAGGTCCTGTTCGATGGCGTGCGCCAGTGCCTGGGGCGACATTGCATGGTGTGCGTCGGTGGCGATGGTGCGGATATGGTTCTGGCCGAACCCGGCCAGGATCGCCGCCTTGTTGACCGAGCTGTGGGCATGGGCTGAGGTGTAGACGATCAGGGGCGCGCTGCTGTTTTGCAGGCCGTTGTGCATCAGCGCGTAATCGGAGCTGCGTTCCCGGGCGCTGATAAGCGCCACCAGCGTGGAGGTGGACGCAGAGTCCTGGATCACACCGCTCCACGTGTTGCCCAGGCCGAGCATGTCGCGCAGCCAGTCGGTGGTGACTTCCTCTATTTCGGTGAGAGCCGGACTGGATTGCCAGGACAACCCAATCACACCCAGGCCGGTGCTCAGGCAATCGCCCAGCACTGAGGACAGTTCCACATTGGAAGGGAAGAACCCGAAGAAACTGGGATGCTGCCAATGCAGCAAGCCGGGCATGATCAGTTTTTCGACGTCGCCCATGATCTGTTCGAACGGTTCGGCGGTGTCAGGCGGGCTGGCCGGCAGGGCAGCTTTGATCTCGCCAGGTCGGGTGGTGGGCTGCACGCCGCGTTGTTCGATGTTCTGTCGGTAGTCTGCAATCAGGTCGATCATGGCATAGCCATGTTGGCGGAATTCTTCGGGGGTCATAGATAAACGTCCATGTGCACGAGCAATAAAAGTATTAGCACCAGAAGTAAAACGGTTCGCCGGGGGTATAGCCGATAAACGACTGCATGCTGACGCGTTTTCCCGAATCGAACCCGCAGATGGCGTGGGGGCGGCGGGTATTGATGAGCACCAGTTCGTTCTTGCGTGGGCGGATGCGCAGCGGTTTTTGTAAACACTGTTCGGGCAGTTGGGCACCTTCGAAGCGCTTGACCTCATCATAGCTAAAGGCTTGGGTATCCCAGATGATCAACTCGCCCCCCGAAGGCGGTGTTTGCAGGTAGATATTGGCGCTGAATTGATGCTGCAGTTCAGCGATTGTGCGGGGCAGGCAATCCACATGGGGCACCGTTTCCGAGAGGTGCGCCGTCTCCGGGAACATGACGCGGATGATCCCGCAAAACATCGGTCGGCCCTGGAACGAAGCGGCTGTTGCACCTTGCGGCCAGAGCGCCTGGAACTGTTCCATCAGCTGTTGAATGGGCGGTTTTTGCGGCGCACAGAGACTGTCGATAAGGCCGCGCATACGGGCCGCGTCTGCATAATATTTCTGTTGGGCGTCACCGCCGGCGGCCTTGCCGTACGTGGAGTTGAACGGGGTGCCCCAGCGATGCACACCATAGAAGTGCTGAACGACGCGCCCCGCTTCGTAGGTTTCATGGCCGTAGTGTTCCAGCGTGGCGGTATCGTCGATGGCCTGAATCAACCGTGCGCTGGTGGTTGCGTTGGCAAATTCAGGTACCCGAATGGCAAGCACTTGGCCACTGATGAGTTTTTTCAAACTGGCAGTATTGAGGTGTTCAAGTTCCAGGATTTTTGTGGGGGTGGAAAGAAACGGTTTTGTAGCGACATGGTCCGTCATGCAGTGAAGCTCCCTTTAAAGTTTTATCCGTACGCCTTTTGTATTACGCAGGGCGTGCGCACTAAATTAGTTTTAAAGGGTTGAGGGGAAACGCTGGGGCATTATCAGCAGGCAAAAAAAAAGCGGCTGCCCGTTCGGGCCGCCGCTTTTTTACCGCCAGCGCTACTTAATCCGGCAGTTTGAACGCCATTACATAATCACCCTGCTTGGTCCCCAGGGAACCGTGACCGCCCGCCATGACCAGCACGTATTGCTTGCCGTCCTTGCCGGTGTAGGTCATCGGGGTGGTTTGCGCGCCTGCAGGCAGGCGGCCTTCCCACAGTTGCTTGCCGTTTTTCACGTCATAGGCACGCAGGTACTGGTCCAGGGTGCCGCTGAGGAACGCGACGCCACCGGCGGTGGTGAACGTACCGCCCAGGCTAGGCACGCCCATGGTCAGTGGGATTGGAACCGGCGAGCTGTCACGCACGGTGCCGTTCTTGTGCATCCAGATGGTCTGGTGGGTGGTCAGGTCGACCGCCGCCACGTAGCCCCAGGCCGGTGCCTGGCACGGCAGGCCCATCGGCGACAGCAGTGCTTCAAGGATCACACCATACGGGGCGCCTTTGTTCGGCTGCACGCCTTCGGTTTCGCTGACGCGTGGGCCTTGCTTGGCAATGTCGGCAGCCGGGATCAGCTTCGATTTGAACGCCATGTAGCTTGGGTTCACGAAGGCGATCTGGCGCACCGGGTCAACCGAGATACCGCCCCAGTCGAACACGCCGAAGTTGCCTGGGTACACGATCGAACCTTGCAGGGACGGCGGGGTGAACGGGCCGTCGTAGCGCATGGATTTGAAATCGATCCGGCACAGCATCTGATCGAACGGTGTCACGCCCCACATGTCGCGTTCTTTCAACGGCGGCGGCATGAAGTTCAGGTCGGACTTGGGTTGGGTAGGGGAGGTGCGGTCGCCCGCCACTGCGCCCTGTGGCACCGGGATTTCATTGACGGGCACCACTGGCTGGCCAGTGGCGCGGTCCAGCACGTAGATGCTGCCTTGCTTGGTCGACGCCATCACCGCTTGCTTCACGCCCGCAGCGGTCTTGATGTCGATCAGCGAAGGCTGGCCGCCCACGTCCATGTCCCACAGGTCGTGGTGGGTGAACTGGAAGGTCCACTTCACGTGGCCGGTGTCAATGTCCAGGGCGGTCAGGCCCGCGGCGTACTTCTCGGACTCATCGGTACGGTCGCCGCCGTACTGGTCGGGCATCTGGTTGCCCATCGGCAGGTAGAGCATGCCGAGTTTTTCATCCACGGCGAACATGGACCACATGTTCGGCGAGTTGCGGGTGTAGGTCTTGCCCTCGGCCAACGGGGTGGTGTCGTCCGGGTTGCCGCTGTCCCAGTTCCACACCAGCTTGCCGGTGTGCACGTCGAACGCGCGGATCACGCCGCTTGGCTCGTCGATGGAAACGTTGTCGGTCACGTGACCGCCGATCACGACCAGGTTCTTGGTCACGGCCGGTGGCGACGTGGAGTAGTAACCGCCTGGGGCGAAGCTACCGATGTTGGCACGCAGGTCGACCTGACCTTTGTCACCGAAGTCTTCGCACATCTTGCCGGTGTCGGCGTTCAGGGCGATCAGGCGGGTGTCGGCGGTCGGCACGAAGATGCGTTTCGGGCAGGCATTCGGAGCGGCGGCCGGGCTGGCAGTGCCAGTCGGGCTCTGCTCGGAAGTGTAGGCGGCGTCATCGTGGTACGACACGCCACGGCAGGTCATGTGCGCCCAACCTTTGAAGCTCTCAGCACCCTGGGTGGTGATTTTCGGGTCGAAACGCCAGATTTCCTTGCCGGTATCCGGGTCCAGGGCAATCACTTGGCTGTGCGGTGTGCACACGTAGAGCATGCCATTGACTTTCAGCGGGGTATTTTCGGCGGTGGTTTCACCGGGATCGCCTGGGCCAGGGATGTCGCCAGTGCGATAAGTCCACGCCGGCACCAGCTTATGGGCATTCTCCGGGGTGATCTGTGCCAGTGGCGAGTAACGGTCACCGAAGGCCGAGCGGCCATAGGAGTTCCAGTCGCCATCGGCCTGGGTTGGCGCAGCGCTGGCCATACCCGGCACCGCGTCGCGGTCCAGTTGGCCGGTCTTGACCATTTCACCTGGGTTGGTGAATTGGCTGGCCAGGGCGGTCGCGCCCGCCAGCACCACGGCAACGCTCAGCGCGCCAGTGCCCAGCGGTGCGGCTTGGCCACGCAGCAATGGCCGACGAAACCACGGCAGCAGCATGACGATGCCGAGGGCGAACAGCAGGGCCAGACGCGGCACCAGTTGCCACCAGTCCAGGCCCACTTCCCACAGGGCCCACACGGTGCTGGCAAACAACACCAGTGCATACAGGCCCAGCGCGGCGCGGCGAGTGGCCAGCAGCAATACGCCGGTCACGGCAATGCCGATACCGGCCAGCAGGTAGTACAGCGACCCGCCGAGCATACTCAGCTTGACGCCACCGGCCAGCAAGGCCAGCCCCATGATCAGCAGCAAGACCCCCAGCAGCCTGGGCAACAGGCGGCTTGGGCTTGAGGCACCATCAGTGCTCATAGTGTGTTTCTCCGTTACGTTGGAATTATGTAACCCCGTGCTTCACTCACTGTAGATGACGATTCGGCTCGGGCTTGGTTCATCGTTATTTTTGGTTTTTTCTGTGGATAACCTGGTTATCCACAGGCGGGCAATCAATCCCCTGGCGCAGGTCGATTCAAGACAGCGCTGTCTTTGTGCAGGAAGAAATTCGGCAAAGGGAGTCGACCGGGAGGTGAAGCGTTTCAGATTGTTGCGAAGGATAATGCGGCGGGGCGTTTTGAGAAAGGGTGAATCGCAAGATGCATCATTTCAGTTTTGGTAACAGTGACAGATAGTCGCTGCAATACCGATCAGTCACGCGAACGCAATGCTCAACGCGACAACGATCAAATGTGGGAGCTGGTTTGCCTGCGAAGACGTCGGTCCAGCAAACAGTGATGTTGACTGACCCAGCGCTTTCGCGGGCAAGCCCGCTCCCACAAAGGATTTGCGGTGATGATTAGAAGGTAGTGCGAACCCCGAACTGCACGCTTCTACCTGGCGCCGGTGCGATGTCGCGCAGGATCGAGCTGGCATAGCGCACGGTCTGGTTGGTCAGGTTCTCGCCATTGACGAACGCCAGCCACTGGCTGCCGCCCACATTGAAGCGATACCCCGCGCTGGCGCCGAGGGTGGTGTAGCCATCGGTGCCGCTTTCGTTATCCGGCACACGCCCTTGGCCTGCGGCATGTTCCACGTCGATACGCGCTTGCCAGCGATCCAGTTCCCACAGCAAGCCGCTGTTCAAACGCAATGGCGCAATGCGCGGCAAGGCTTCGCCGGTGTCCAGGTTGGTGGCGCGGGTGTAGTCGCCCGACAGTTCCAGCGCAAACTTACCGTAGGCGCCTTCGCCGAGCTTCCAGTGATCCTGGGCTTCGAAGCCGGCGAAACGTGCGCGCACACCAGAATATTCGTACTCGGGAATACCTCCCGCGTCCTCTTCGCCTTCATCGTTCAGGGTACGACCCGTGCCCAACAAGCCGATGTAATTGGAGAAGTGGCTATAGAACACGCCGAAGCTGCCCTTGTGGGTGCCGTTGTCAAAGCGCAGGGCCAGGTCGCTGGACACGGCCTTTTCTTTCTTCAGGTTGGCATCGCCCAACTCGTAGGTACCGGTGGCAACGTGGGCGCCGTTGGCGTACAGCTCGTAAAAGGTCGGCGCGCGTTCGGTGTAGCCGAGGGTGGCAGCCAGGGACCAGATCGGCGTGAGGGTGTACACCGCACCTGACGACAGGCTACCGGCGGTGAAGTCACTGCTCTTGTCGGCATTGGCAAAACGCTCGTTGCCTTTGGCGTTCGGGTCGACGCTGGTGTGTTCCAGGCGTGCGCCGAGGCTGAGTTTCAGGCGTTCGGTGGCTTGCATTTCTTCGAGGATAAACAGCGCGCCGGCGTTGGTGTCGGTCTGCGGCACGAAGGCTTCTTCGCCCAGGGCCGAGAACTCGTTGCGGGTCACTTGGGCGCCGACCACGCCATCGAATGGGCCAATCGGCTGGTGACGAGCTTCCACCCGCGCTTCATAGCCTTTGTTCTTGAAGGTGGTGCCGGTTTCACCGCCTTCGATTTCGCGGTGTTCGTAGTCGGTGTACCCGGCGTCGATTTTCACCGAGGTAAACGGCCCTTGCAGGTTGCGGATCTCGGAGGCAAAGGCGTAGTGGTCCTGTTTCATGCGGATGCGCACATCCTGCTCGGCGGGTGAGCCGTAGTTACTGTCGTAATTACTGTAGGACAGCCCGGCATAACCATCGTCCCAGGTGTAGGAACCGCCCACCGCGCCACCGTCCTGGCGCCCATTGCTGTTACCCAGGCGCCCGTTTTTGCCGGGTCCGTTTTCGCTTTCCGGCGCGTGGCGGCTGCGGGCATAGCCTGGGATTTTAAGGTCGTTGAACTCGCGCGCATTGGCATCCAGGTGCAAGGCGAAGGTGCCGTTGCCGGCTTCCAGCTTGCCGGCGCTGCTGCGGGTGGTGTCGGCGCCGCCGTAGCGCAACTCGCCAGCGCCATGGATGCCTTCGATGGCTTCGGTGGGGATGCGATTGTCGAAGGTGTTGACCACCCCACCGATGGCGCTGCCGCCGTACAGCAGGGCTGCCGGGCCCCGCACGATTTCGATGCGGTCAACGTTGATCGGGTCCAGTGGCACCGCGTGGTCGTAGGACAGCGACGAGGCATCCAGCGCCCCCACGCCGTTACGCAGGATGCGAATGCGGTCGCCATCCTGGCCGCGAATGATTGGGCGGCTGGCCCCCGGGCCAAAGTACGAAGACGACACGCCCGGCTGCTTGTTCAGGGTTTCACCGAGGCTGCCTTTTTGTTGCAGGGTCAGGTCATCGCCTTCCAGCACGGTGGTGGGCGAGGCGAGTTGTGTGCTGCCCAGCGGGTTGCCGGTGACTACTTGGGGTGGCAGTTCCAGGGCATGGGCCTGGGAGCCAATCAACAGGGCGGCGGCGAGGGGCGACAAGCGCCAGAGAGAAGGCAGCGACATCGGATATTCCTGGGCAAAGTGACTGATAACTTAAGTTACAATATAACATCTCTTTTCTGTGAAAAAGGGGAACTTTTCCTGGCGGGCTATATTCAATGCGATGCTTCCACCTGCTCGCCCCGTCGGCTAAGGTGCGCGGCTGTGTTCCTCTTTTTGCAAAAGGCCCGGCATGACCGCGACAAGCAACGACCCGCTCCACGGTGTGACCCTGCAGCACGTGCTCACCACCCTGGTGGAACATTACGAGTGGAGCGGCTTGGCCGAGCGCATTGATATCCGCTGCTTCAAGAGTGACCCGAGCATCAAGTCGAGCCTGACTTTCCTGCGCAAAACCCCGTGGGCGCGGGAAAAGGTCGAAGCTTTGTACGTCAAGCTGATGCGTACCAAGCGCCCCCTGGATTGAAAGCATGAAGCGCTTTGTCGCGACGGCAGCCTTGGCCGGTTGGGTGGGGTTGGCTATCCAGCAATACCTGATTCTCTATTCGCGCTGGGCCAGTGGCGCGAGCTTGCTGGGCGGCCTGATCAGTTTCTTCAGCTTCTTCACCGTTCTGACCAATACCCTGGTGGTCGTGGTGCTCAGCTACTCACTGGTCAAGCGCGACTCAGCCGCCAAGCGGTTCTTCCTCGCGCCTCGCATCAGTAGCGCGATTGCCGCGAGCATCGTGGTGGTGAGCCTGGCCTACAACCTGCTGCTGCGGCATCTGTGGAGCCCGCAAGGCTTTCAATTTATCGCCGATGAATTGCTGCACGACGTCATGCCGTTGTTGTTTGTGGTGTATTGGTGGCGGTGCGTGCCCAAGGGTACGTTGCGGCTCAAACACATTGCCGGCTGGGTGATCTACCCATTGGTGTACTTCGGTTATGTGCTGCTGCGGGGGCATATGCTCGGGCAGTATCAGTACCCGTTCATGGATGTGGACAGCCTCGGTTATCCACAAGTGTTTGTGAATGCCGGAGGGATTTTGGCAGGGTTTATCGTCATTGGGCTGGTGATCGTTGGCCTGGACAAGCGCCTCAAATCACCCTCGATTTAAAGTGAGCACCATTAAGGTGGGAGCTGGCTTGCCTGCGATAGCATCACCTCGGTGTACCTGATAAACCGAGGTGCTTGCATCGCAGGCAAGCCCCACCTTTATTCTTCGTCGCTGCCTTCGGCACGCCAGTAACCCACGGCCTTGAGGTATTCCTCGTTGACCTTGTGCGCATCCAGCAGCACCCGCCGTACCTGGCGCGACAGCTTGGTTTCGGTGGCGACGAAGCTGTACAACGCCCCGCTAGGCAGCGTCAGGTTGCGCACCACGTCGAGCAGGTCATCCTGGCCGCGCATCACCCAAATAATCTCGACGTCCGCCGCGCTTTGCAGCGCTTGTTGCTCCGCCGCATCGGCGATTTCAATCACCGCCAGCACCTTGCGCCCGGCCGGCAGTTCTTCCAGGCGTCGACCGATGGCGGGCAGGGCGGTTTCGTCGCCGATCAGCAGGTAGCTGTCGAAAATGTCCGGCACGATCATCGAGCCTCGTGGCCCGCCGATATACAGGTGCTGACCGACCTGCGCCTGCTCGGCCCAGGTAGACGCAGGGCCATCGCCATGCAGCACGAAGTCGATATCCAGCTCGCCGATTTTCAGGTCGTAGCGTCGTGGCGTGTAGTCGCGCATGGCCGGTTGCGGGCCGTCGCCCTTGATGGCGAACGTCGGGCTTTCCAGCGCCGCTTGCTCGGCGGCGTTCTGCGGGAACAGCAGCTTGATGTGATCGTCGCTGCCCAGGCTGACAAAGCCCGCTAGCTCAGGCCCGCCCAGTGTGATGCGGCGCATGCGCGGGGTGATGTCCACCACCCGCAGCACTTCCAGGCGGCGGCGTTTTATTTCATGGGTTACGCGGTGAATAGCTTGTGTGTTCATTGGTCTGTCCCGTCGGCAATGGCTTGGGCGGTGCGATTGAGCAGCGCCGCAACACGAACGATTTCCTGCGGGCTCCAGTGCCCGTTGTGCGAATGCAAGGCATGGCGCAGGTTATGCACCGCTTCGTGGATTTCAGGTGGGCGGTCGTGGCCGCGCAGTGAGCGTTTGCTGACGTCGATGCGCATGCGCACGCCGTCCAGAGCAACGGCCTGCTCACTTAGAAAGAGACGACCGGCGTCGGTGATTGTGTAGTGCTTTTTCCCGCCTTCGGCATTGCCGCTGATCAGCTCGCTTTCTTCGAGGAAGGTCAAGGTCGGGTAGATCACGCCGGGGCTGGGGCTGTAGGCGCCGTCGAACAGGCTTTCGATGCGGCGGATCAGGTCGTAGCCGTGGCATGGTTGTTCGGCGATCAGCGCCAGCAGCAGTAATTTCAGATCACCCGGTGCGAAGACGCGAGGACCGCGACCGCCACGTTTTTCGAATTCACCGCGAGGTTCGTTTCTCATGCAGTCTCTCCAGACAGGTTTAGATATAACTTAAGATATATCTTAACGTGACGATAGGGCTTGGCGACCAACGGTCGTCGGCGCCTTTTCCGGCAGAGGACCTTGGAATACGTGGAATACGATTAATTTTAGAGTCATAACTTTAATTAGAGTTTAAACTCAGTTAAGTTTATGTCCGGCAGCTTGTTTGTGGTATTTTTCTGAGCGAAAGTTCTTTTGGTTGGCCCTGTTTTTTGTGTTGTAGTCTTGTTCTTACAGCTACTTTGAAAGTTTTGGCAAAGTGCCATGTTTTTCTCTCAATCCCTGATTAATAGGGCTACGCAGGCGTGAGAGGTTGCCTGCATACCTACTGTTGTTTTGAGTTGATCATTGTTTGGCGTTGCAACTAACGGCGGCGCGTTCGTTGTTAAGGCGGTTACTTGGCGACGAATCACTCAATGTTGATAACTACAGGTATTGACCATGTTCAAGAAGTTCGCGATTGCTGTTCCCCTGGCTGTTATGGCGCTGTCCTCCTCGGTAACAGCTTTTGCTGCCGGTGAAGCCAGCCACACCGTCAACATGAAGGCCACCATCCCGACTACCGTGTTCCACGCCCAGCCGCGTGACCCGAACTGGGGTCGCGATGAAACCATGACCTACAACCTGGTCAGCGGTGAGCTGGCGCCGTTGAGCGCCATCTACGACATCAAGAACACCAATGGTTCGGTTCACGCCTACATCGAAGGCGGCCCGGCCGTGCTGTTCAACGGTGACCCAAGCCAGAACATCCCGCTCACCACCACCCTCAATGGTGTGACCCTGACCGGCACCCCACAGGAAGTGGTCAACGAAGCCGACTCCACCCCAGGCGTAGGTGCGGAGATGCGCATCGTCGCAGCCAAGCCTTCGGCGACTCAGCGCGGTTCGTACACCTCCGTGATGCCAGTGGTCTTCGACGCGGTACTGCCAGTAGCGCCTTGATGCCACTTAATGCCCGCTTGGCGCGGGCATGACTTTTCAGGTCGGCGAATTCCTCCTCCGTTCGCCGGCCTGGTTTTTGATTCTGGTCTCCTGGCATTCAGAGTATCCGTTCATGTTCCCGATGACGCCTATCGCGGCTGCGCTTGCGCTGCTGATATGTACGAGTGCGCTGGCGGCACCTGCTGCTTCCGGTGCAGCCACGCCCGGCAGCCTGATCACTCAGGCCCAAGGCTTGCCCGCAGGCTTTGCCGATCACTTTTTCGATGTACCCCTGGCGGTGCGCGTAGACCTGGACCACCAACTGCTTGGCGAAGCGCTGATCGTGCTGTCCCGGGATGACCGCGTCACCCTGCTCGAATTCACCGACACCGGCGATAGCAAGGTGCCGGCTGCCACCCGCGACACCTGGCAAGGCCTGCTGGAAAAAGGCGTGGCGTTGGGCGCCTGTACCCAGTCTTGCCCGCAAAAGATGATCTCTGCTTACTACAATCTGGAAAGCTCGCAGTTGTCGATCCTCACGCAGGACGTTGAACTGAGTAGCGAAGCCCCGCGCTTTTACGACCAGCCCGACGGCGGCAGCCTGGGGTTGATCATCAATAACCAGCTCAACCTCAATGGCGGTCAGCAAGACAGCCTCGGCGGCCGTTATGGTTTGCAAGCCAGTTCCAGCGTGGGCAACTGGAGCCAGGTGTTCAACCTGCAACTGGCGCGCCAGAGCGGTAATGACCAACCCATGCGCCACGCGATTCATGAGCTGTATACCCAGCGTGAACTGGAAGGGCAATTTTTTCGCCTCGGCCACTTCACCCCCAATTCCGATGGCCTGACCCGTCAACTGCGCAGCTTCGGCGCCAGCCCCGACACCGCCTTGGGCATCATGTACGGCAGTTCCGACAGCCTGGCGATCAACAACCCCAAGCCCAGCGTGTACCCGATCTACGTCACCGCCAACCGTCAGGCAGCGGTAGAGATTTATCGCAACGGCTTGTTGATCAACACCCAGGCCGTGGCCGCCGGCCTGCAAACCCTGGACACCCGGCCACTGCCCGGCGGTATCTATGAAGTGGAAGTACGCCTGGTGGAAGACGGCCTCACCACCAGCACTACCCAGGAGCTGGTGTACAAGCCCGGTAACTGGCGCAACGCCGACGACCGCTGGCGCTACAACCTGTTCGCCGGGCGCGAAACCAAGCTGTTCAGCAACTGGGACGAGCAAGCCTCGGGTGCGGTGACGGCCGGCGCGTCGCTCAATTACCTGCTGCATCCACGGGTGATTCTTGGGCTGTCGGCTCGCCAAGTGCGTGAGCAACTGCAATATGGCAGCTCGGTGGACTGGACCGTTGCCGACAACACCAGCCTCTATGCCAATGTTTATCAAACCCGTGAACATGGCACGGGCCTTGACCTGCAAGGGCTCTACAGCTTCGGCGCGACCAACCTTGTGTTCAGTCACAACCGCAGCTGGCTCGACACCCGCGACACCTACGAAACCCTGCCCGACGGCACGCGCCTGCGGCGCAACACCTTTGTCGGCCAGGCCAGCAATTCGGCGTTGTCGGTCAACCATCGCCTTGATGCGAAAAACACTTTGAACATGCGAGTGTCCCACAGCCAAGGCAACGTCGAAGGTGCGGGGCTGGACCTGGGCTGGAGCCGTCACGACAGCTTTTTCGGCAGTGATGCCAACTGGCGTTTCTCGGTGTTCGACCGCCCCGGCAGCGCCGGCACCAATGACCAGCGCAACCGTGGCGTGGATGTGAGCCTGAGCGTGAACCTGGGCAGCGATGGCCGGCAGATTTCCGGCAGCATCGGCACCCGCACCGCCCGTGATGGCGGCCGCGATAACAACGCGTCGATCACGTATCGCCAGAACCTCACCGACCATGTGCTGCAAAGTGTCTCGGCCACGGCGATCACTGATACCTACGGCGTCGGCCTGTCAGGCATGGCCAACTTCAGCACCGACGTGGTCAGCGGCGACGGCTTTGTGCAGCGCAGCTCCTTCAATGGCGATTTCAGTGGTGGCTTGAACCTCAACAGCACCTTCGTCGCGGGCGCCGGGAAAATGCTGCTCAGCAGCCAGTACCAGGGCAACGGCGCGGGGATGATCATCGATGTGGAAACCGACCTTGACGAGATCGCCCTGCGCGCCGACGACCTGGGCGGCGGCAGCGCGGTACTGCGTCCGGGGCGCAACTACGTTCCGGTCTCGGCCTACAAGAGCAGCAGCGTGAGCTTCGACTTCGAAGGCAACCACCCGCCGGCGGCGAACATCCAGCCCGCACGCTCCAGTTACCACCTGAACAAGGGCGGCGTGGACTACCGCAAGATCACCGTGATGAAAACCGTCACCGTACTCGGCCGCCTGCTGGATGAACGCGGCGCGCCGCTTAAAGGCCATCACGTAATCAATCACGCCAGCCGTGGGGTCAGCGAAGTGGACGGGTTCTTCTCCATGGAGATGAGCGCCAGCGCGCCGACCCTGCAGGTGCGCTACCAGAACCAGTTGCTCTGCCAGTTCCGCCTGGACCCGAGCACTGCGCCGGATGAAAACGACGTGCTGATGATCGGTGATCTGCGCTGCACGCCGGACACGCTGGCCGAAGCTAACCACAAGGGCGAAACCGCCGGTTGACGGCGGTTGAAACGGGAGTTCATGACCTTGATTACCGCAATGAAAAAACGCT
This sequence comes from Pseudomonas sp. Pse35, assembly GCF_024519715.1. Taxonomy (NCBI): domain Bacteria; kingdom Pseudomonadati; phylum Pseudomonadota; class Gammaproteobacteria; order Pseudomonadales; family Pseudomonadaceae; genus Pseudomonas; species Pseudomonas sp. Pse35. The sequence goes on from NZ_JALJRP010000050.1 coordinate 13,503, forward strand.
TGGGGCTCTGTGCATTCGCGCTGGTTTTGGGCACTACCTACAGCTTGCCGGCACTGGCTATCGTCGAGCAGATCACGGCGGTGTTTCGCCCCGATCCGGCCAACCCAACTAGCAATAAATTCGTCAATACCACGCCGCAAAGTGGCTTGTGTCCCTGGCACGTTCCCGCCAGGTGCGAGGCGGTCAATACCTTCAGTATTCGTAACAGTTCGTTCCGGGCCTATTCCAATGGGCCGATACCGGCGTTTCCGGAGGATCCGCGCCAGAGCGCCTATTTCAAGGTGCCCTCGGCATTTCGCGATCTGCAAGTGACTCACACCGTCACCGGTCGTGCGGAGACGGTACAGATGCGCATTGCCGGTATTGGGGGACGGTGGAATGTCTCTTATCCACCGGGTGTGTCCGGCTGGGCCACGCCAGGCGTGGGCTGGAACGCTTATTGGCGAGGGGCGCCGGCACCGTGCTTGCCGATCAATTACATGGCGGCGGGACAAGCGTATGCGCTTTTTTTCTGGATCGTTCCAGAGAACGCCGGAGCCTGCAGCGTTACAAATGGTATGGAAATCGGGCGGATGAGCTACAGCACGCTTGAGTACGGCTACGAACTCAAGACACCAAACCCTCTGGGTATGGACGCTGGTACTTATGAGGGTTCCATCACTTACACCATGGGCCCGGGCGGCGATATGGATTTCGGCACCACCATGATCCCCGACGAAAACACCCTGACCTTCAACTTCATCTTGTCGGTGGAGCACGTGCTCAAGATTGACCTGCCGGCGGGCGGCAATCGCATCGAGCTGTTACCCGAGGGCGGTTGGCAAGCCTGGCTCAACCAGGGGCGGCGCCCGTCGCGGCTATGGCGTGACCAGACCTTCGCAATCTCCGCCAGCTCACGTTTCAAGATGACCCTGGAGTGCGGGCTGGTGATCGGTAACACCTGTGGCCTGCGCAACAACGACGGTGACGAAGTGCCGCTTCAAGTCGCCGTGAGCCTGCCCTATGGCTTGCGTGATCAGCACGACCAGGGCGTGAACAAACTGCCCCTGCGCCTCGACGGCGTCGGCACCGAACTGTTCCAGCCGTTGCAGTACGTGAACAACCGCGAGGGCAAGTTGCATTTCGAGGTGGGCAAGGATGACGTGGCCGACATGCTCAAGAAACCCGGCAGCACCTATTCCGGCGTGGCCACGGTGATCTGGGATTCGGAAGTCTAGGCGAGCCCGGCTCGCATATCGGCTCCCTGTGGTGGGCCGCGTTCAATCAATAAGGCGTAATCAACATGAAACATGCAGTGTTAGGGGCTGGGCTGTTGCTGATGTCGTTGGCGGCGCAGGCCGGGCCGGCGATCAATGTCGGCGTGGTGTACGACTACCTGGAGGGCGACCGCAGTTCTTACCTCAAGCGGGTATTCAACGGCGGCACCAGCACCGCCTTTATCAAGGTCAATGTGCTGGAAATTGTCTATAACGCCGACGGTACTTCCAGGGAAATCCCGGTGGCCTCCCTGACGGATGAGAAGGGCGCCGCCACCAGCCGCGACGGCCTGATGGCCAGCCCGGCGCGGTTGATCGTTCCGGCGGGCGGGCGCCAGGGGACGCGCTTGCTGTACATGGGCGAGCGCGACAAGGAGCGTTACTTCCGGGTGCGCTTCATCCCGGTGGTGCCGGAGAAGGAAGACGACTTCGCCGTGACCGACGCCGAGCGCGACGAGTACAAAAAAGATCTCGCCGCCGGCGTCAACGTCATGGCCGGTTACGGCACGGTGTTTTTCGTGCGTCCCAAGGACACCCGCTTCGATACGAAGGTCGTCGAGACCGCCGACCAGTACACCCTGCGCAACGCCGGCAACAGCGTGGTGGTGCTCGATGAGTTCCGGGACTGTTCAGCGGCGAAAAAAACCGACTGCGAAGCCACCACCAAGCACCACATTCTGCCGGGGCGCCAATGGCAGCTTGAGAAGAAGCCCGGACGTGAATATCGCTTCCAGATGATCGAAGGCCGCGACAAAACACCGATGACGGTCAACAGCAACGGGTGATGACAATGTTCAAGCAACTGACGGTATGGGCGGGGCTGGTCGCAACGTTGTTCATCGGCGCGCCGGTACAGGCGTTTCAGGAACGCCAGAGTTTTGATGTGTCGGTCACTATTCCGATCCACGAAGCCTATGTGCTGCCCTCCGAACCCGACTGGATGGCGCAGGACCAACTGCTGGCATGGGACCTGGCGACCTCCAGGCTCGGGCGCCTGCGCAAGAACTTCGACGTGAAAAACCTCAATGGCGGCGTAGCCGCGCGGCTGGGGGACGTGCCCTATCTGTTGAGCGGCCGCGACCGTATTGATTTGCGCGTGCTGTTCAACCGGGTGCCCCTGACCCTGGACTCGACCCAGATACTCAGCGCTGACGAGGCGGGCATGGGCCGGCGCGTCGAGCTGGAGATTGCTCCGATCGAGCCGCAGGGTGGATACCAGGGCGGGTCCTACTACGGCACGGTGCACCTGATGTTTGATTTTCTGGCGCCTTGACCGCTCGGGCCCATTTCATCGAGCTGCTGGTACTTCAGGTCGAAGGTGTTGCCGTTGTTTCATTTGGCGGTGGGGTTCTGCTGCTCAAGGTAACGCTTCCAACCTTCTCAACCGGGCTACCAGCGTACTGCGAGAGGCCAGATGAATACCGGCCTCGTCGTCCGATGTGAGCCGGTGCTGGTCCAGCTGCGTGCGGGTAGCGGGGCTCGAATAACAGGGTTGGGTAGTCTGTAAGTCAGATGACTTACCCTAATCACGTCCATGAAAGCATGGGTATCTACACAACTTTTTGGTGCGACGCCGGGCCTGTGGGAGGGGGCTTGCTCGCGAAGGCGACCTGACAGCTGAAGCTGTTATCCGTCTACATATCCATTCCTGCGGTAACGGCCACTTAGGGTTCCGCTTTTACAGCGGCTCACTTTTGAAAAGCGCAAAAGTAAGCAAAACGCTCTTGCCCCACCACTCGGCACCTCGCTTAGGCTCGGTGTGCCCGTAATCCGCCAGTGATTTGGGGGGCCGCCGCCACGCGCCATCCATGGCGCGGGGCGGCTAAACCGGCATCCCTGCCGGTTTACCCCCCAAATCCCTGTCGAATTCCGGCCAGCGTGGTTTGACGGGGCGCCTAAGATCAAGATCAAGAGCAGATCAAGAGCGGCTCGCTTCGCATCGTGGTTACCTGGGCGGCACATTCGACTTCTCTGTCGATTGAACTGCCGTTTTCGCAGGCAAGCCCGCTTGCTCCCGCATCTGGCCGAGGTCATTTCAGCTCATTTGTACCCTCCAGAAGCCTGTAAACCCCGCTTTGACAGGCTCTGCCCGCAACCTTGTCACAGAACCGTCACGCCTGCCCCCTAGCGTGCCCTCCCAGTTGCCGGGCCCCTTGCCTGGCGCCAACGGATTCTTGGGGAGGGTTTCATGTACAAGCGCACCGGGCTCGTCAGCTTTACGCTTACCGCCTTGGCTCTGGCGATAGCCTGCGAGCGGCTCAACGCCGCCGAAGCGGCCACCGAGCATGTCGATGTGGTCGGCCAAGCCGCTGCGATCGGCAGCGCCCTCAAGGAGCAGCGCTCTTCCGACAGTATCAAGAGCGTGGTGCATGCCGACGGCGTCGCCCAGTTGCCGGATGAGAACGTTGCCGAGGCGGTGCAGCGCTTGCCGGGCATCAGCGTTGAACGTGACCAGGGCGAAGGCCGCTTTGTCAGCGTGCGCGGCCTGGGCCCGGACCTCAACAGCGTGACCATCAACGGCACCCTGGTGCCATCCCCCGAGAGCGAGCGCCGCGCCGTGGCCCTCGATGTTCTGCCTTCGGAATTGGTGCAGTCGCTGTCGGTGATCAAGACGCTCACACCGGACATGGACGCCAACTCCCTCGGCGGCACCGTCGATGTGAAAAGCCTTTCGGCGTTCGACCACAAGGGCCTGTTCTATACCGGCAGCACCGAGGCCAGTTACGACAAGAACACGCACCAGACCAGCCCCAAATTCTCCGGCGCCGCCAGTAACCGGTTCAGCCTCGGCGACGGTATCGACAACTTTGGCGTGGCCGCGGCCCTCAGTTGGCAGAAGCGTGATTTCGGCTCGGACAACGTCGAAACCGGCGGCGCCTGGGACTTCAGCAACGGCGCCCGGCTCAACGAGTTCGAGCAGCGCGACTACGACATCAGCCGTGAACGCGCGGGTGGTGGCCTTAACTTCGATTACAAGCCCGATGACCTCAGCAGCTACTACCTGCGCACCCTCTACAGTCGCTACAAGGACACCGAAACCCGCAACGCTGCCAGCCTCGAGTTTGCAGACCCGCAAGCGCCCGGCGAATTGGGCGACGCCGAGGGCAAACGCAAGCTCAAGAACCGCGAGGAAACCCAGCAAATCCAGTCCTACGTAGTGGGCGGTGAACGCATGCTCGGCCTGTGGACCTTGAGCGGCCAGGCCGGTTACAGCCGTTCCAGTGAAGACAGCCCGGGGCATATTGCCGGTGCGACCTTCGACGGCGGTGACTTTGCCGACAGCGGCTTCTACGACACGGCCAAGCCGCGCCCGCTCGTTGGTAGCGGTTTCTACGACCCCGCCAATTTCAGCCTGGACAAAGTCGACTGGGAAAAACAGCACACCCAGGACACCGAGAAGAACCTGCGCCTGGACCTGGCCCGCGACTATGACCTCAGCGGTTACGCATCCCAGTTCAAGTTCGGCGGCAAGGTCAGCCGGCGCCACAAGGACAATGACCTGGAGGCCTGGGTCTACAAGGACCTGGATGAACAGGGCTTGAGCGATGAACAACTCAACCTCACGCAGTTCCAGAAGGGCAACGTCGACTACCGCCTCGGCCGCTTTGGCCCAGGTATCAGCGCGGGCAATATCCGCCAGTTGATCGGCGGCCTCAATCGCGATGACTTCTATGACCCGACCGAATCCACTGTCAACGACTTCACCATCCGCGAAGACATCAATGCCGGCTACCTGATGAACACCGTCGATATTGACGACTGGCGCTTCATCGCCGGTATGCGTTACGAGGGTACCGAGTTCGAAGCCAAGGGCACCGGTGCCACGGACGGCCAGTTCAGCGCCACCGAGACCAAGCGCCGTTATCACCACTGGCTGCCGGGCCTGCATGCGCGCTACCAGATTGACAAGAACACCCAAGTGCGCGCCGCCTGGACCAAATCGGTGGTGCGTCCGACCTTTGGCCAACTGGCCCCGGGTTTTGTGATTGACGATGACGAGGCCACGTTCGGCAACCCGGACCTCAAGCCTCTGGAATCAAGCAACCTGGACCTGGGCATCGAGCATTTCATGGGCCGTGCCGGTACCGTGTCGGCCTTCGTGTTCTACAAAGACATCCAGAACTTCGTCTACAACACCGACGTGGCTGGTACCGGTGCCTGGGCCAACTTCGCCGAGGCGCACACCTTTGCCAACGGCGACAGCGCCAAACTGTATGGCCTGGAACTGGCCTACTCACAGAAGTTCGACTGGCTGCCTGCGCCATGGAACGGCCTGATGATCGGTGCCAACAGCACCTTCAGCCGTTCCCGCGCGGACATCGAGGGCTTCGACAGTGCCAGCGGGCGCAATCGCAAGCGCAACATCAGCCTGCCCAACCAGTCGGACACGGTCGGCAACCTGATGCTCGGTTGGGAAGACGACACCCTCAGCCTGCGCCTGTCGGCCAATTACAAATCGGCCTATTTGTATGAGTTGGCGTCGATCAATGACAAGGCCCATGACCTGCACGTCGACGCGCAAACCTTCGTTGATTTCAGTGCGCGCTACTCACTGACCAAGAACCTGCAGGTCAGCTTCGAGGCACAGAACCTCACCGACGAGTCGTACTTCGTCTACACCGGCCACCGTAGCTACAACGGCCAGTACGAAGAGTACGGCCCCACCTACAAGTTGGGCCTGACCTTCACCCATTTCTAACCCTGGCCCCTGTAGGAGCGAGCTCGCTCGCGAAAAACTTCAACGATGACGCGGGGCGCCTGAATGAATGCGGCGCCTGGGAGTTTTTCGCGAGCAAGCTCGCTCCTACAGGGCATCAGGGCAAGCCCTCCCAAACGGGATCTCCATTGTTTTCGAAGGATTGTCTGTTCATGAGAATTTCCAAGCTGTGCCTGCTGGTCGTACTGGTTAGCAGCGCCAATGCGTTCGCCACTGACCTACCGCTGACCCCTTGGGCACCCAGCCTGAACGCCCAGGCCGTGGCCTTCCTGCCCGGCGGCACCCAGCGCGTGGCCGCCAGTGCCCGCGACGGCCTGCTGCTGCTCGACGATAAAGGCGTCGAACTGGCCCGCTTCAAAGGCCGTTTCAGCAGCCTCGACACACGCGCTGCCGGCACTCAATCGCTGATCGCCAGCCTCGATAACGACCGCCAGCAGGCCTTGCTGATCGGTCTCGATGGCGCCGGCAAAACCTGGGGTACGCCGCTGTACCTGCCGACCCGCGACTTCGCGGTAAATAGCCTGTGCCTCTATCGCGATTCGGCGGCCAACCTGTTTGTGTTTCTGGTCGGTGAAGAGGGCAAGGGCGAGCAGTGGCTGGTGGGCAATGATTCGACGCTGTTGGCCCAGGCGCAGCGTGTTCGCAGCCTGCCACTGCCGCCATCGGCGCAATACTGCCAAGTGGACGATGCGACCGAACGATTGGTGGTGAATGAGCAAAACGTCGGCTGGTGGGCCTACCCGGCACACCCGGAAGCCGAGGTGACGCGCACGCCCGTGGCGCTGTTCGACGATCCCCAGCGCGAAGCAGGCGCCATGGCACTGGTGCCGGGCGGGATGCTCGCGTTGGACTCGAAAACCGCGCAATTGCACCTGTTCCAGCAAGTCGGGGAACGTTGGGTTGAGCAACCCAGCCTGGCCTTGCCGGGCCTCAAGGAACCGGAGCAGTTGGTGATACAGGGCCGGCAGGTGCTGGTGCGGGACGACGACAGCGAGCAGCTCTATCAGGGCCGCCTTGACTGGCAAGCCACGCCGGTGCCGGTTGCGCCGATACTTGCGCAAGTCGCCGCACTGCGCCAGACCGAACCCGTGGGTCGCCAAGGCGACGCGGCGGATGACCCGGCCATCTGGGTTCACCCTGAAACGCCGGCCAAAAGTCGTGTGCTGGGGACCAACAAGAAACAGGGCCTGTTGGCCTACGATCTCGACGGCAAGCTGTTGCAGGAGCTGGCAGTGGGGCGCCTGAACAATGTCGACATACGCCCTGGCTTCAAACTCGGTACGCACACCGTCGACCTGGCCGTGGCGAGTAATCGCGACCGCAATAGCCTGAGCCTGTTCAGCATCGACCGCCAGAGCGGCGAGTTGCTTGAAGCCGGTGAGGTCCCCACGCCACTCAAGGACATCTACGGCATCTGTCTGTACCAGCCTGCCAGCGGTGAGCTCTACGCGTTCGCCAATGACAAGGATGGCACCTTCCTGCAATACCGCCTGAGTGCACCGGCTGGCCGTGTGCAGGGCGAGTTGGTGCGTCAGTTCAAGGTCGACAGCCAGCCCGAGGGCTGTGTGGCCGATGACCAGCGCCAACGCTTGTTTATCGGTGAGGAAGATGTCGGCGTGTGGGCGATGGATGCCCGTGCCGACCAACCGGCCACGCTCACTTCGGTGATCAAAGTCGGCCCGCAACTGCACGCGGATGTCGAAGGCCTGGCGCTGTATCAAAGCCCCGCGCGGGATTACCTGGTGGTCTCCAGCCAAGGCAATGACAGCTACCTGGTGCTGGACGCCGAGCCGCCATTCGCTGTACGCGGCGCCTTGCGCGTTGGCCTCAATGCGGCCGCCGGCATTGATGGCGCCTCGGAAACCGATGGCCTGGAGGTCACTGCCGTCAACCTCGGCGGGCCATGGAACCAGGGCATGCTGGTGGTGCAGGACGGGCGCAAGCGCATGCCCGAGCAAGCCCAGAACTTCAAGTTCGTGCCCTGGGCCGAGGTGAGCCGCGCGTTGAAATTACCCTGAGCTGTCATCACGCAGTCATCCGTTTTTAATCGAATAGGAGCTTCACCATGCACGCGACGATGGAACATATGACGATCTGGAGCTTGATCAGCGACGCCAGCCTGTTGGTCAAGGCTGTGATGGTCACTTTGCTGCTGGCGTCCTTGCTCAGCTGGTACCTGATCATTCAGCGCAGCAGTGTACTGCGTGGTCTGGAACGGCAGCTCAACGGCTTCCTGGCGCGCTTTCGCGTCGTGTCGGACCTGCAACCTTTGTATCGCGAAACCGTGCAGGCGGGCGAGGGCGGTGTGGCGCCGATCTTCATTGCCGGCATGCAGGAATACCAACATCTGCACCACCACGATCCGGCAGTGCTCGAGGGTGTGGAGCGCGCCTTGCAGGTAGCGATCACCGAGCAGGAGCTGGAGCTGGAAAAGGGCTTGCAGTTTCTGGCGACGGTGGGGTCGGTCAGCCCCTATATCGGCCTGTTCGGGACCGTGTGGGGCATCATGAATTCGTTCCTCGGCTTGTCGCAGGTGCAACAGGCCACGCTATCGACCGTGGCACCCGGTATTGCAGAAGCCTTGATTGCTACGGCCATTGGCCTGTTTGCGGCGATTCCGGCAGTGATCGCCTATAACCGTTTCGCGGCCCGCAGCCAGACCCTGCTCACACGCTACTACGCTTTCGGCAATGAACTGCAAGTGCACCTGCACCGCACACTGCGCGGTACCTCGAACAACCTGGCCGTGGCCGCCTGAACAAGGAGCAAAGCGATGTTGATCAGGCCGCAACGCAAGCACGGGCCCAAGGCCGAGATGAATGTGGTGCCCTACATCGACGTGATGCTGGTGCTGCTGGTGATCTTCATGGTCACCGCGCCCATGCTCACCCAGGGCGTGAAGATCGAACTACCCAAGGTCGCCGCCGAGGCGCTGGCCACCGATACGCGCCAGCAGATCCTGACGTTGTCGGTGAAGGCGGACGGTGGCTACTACTGGAACCTGGGTGGCGAGCTGGATACGCTCCAGCAGACCGACAGCGCGGTGACCCTGGAAGAAATGAGCGCCAAGGTCATGCAGGTGGTGGCGGCGCGCAGCGATACCCAGGTGTATATCCGTGCTGACGACAATGCAGGTTATGGCCGTGTAGTGGCGGCCATGGCGGTGCTGCAGAAGGGCGGCGTCAGCAATCTTGGGCTCGTCACCGAGGCCCCGCAATGACGGCGATGATCATGCACAGTCCGGCACTGGCCTTGGCGCCCAACGGCGATGGTTTATGGCGTAAAAGCCTGGCAGCGAGTCTGGCCGTGGCGCTGCATGGTGCGGTGGCAGTGGCGTTGATGCTGGGCTGGTCGACGGAGCGACCAGGGGTGGATGCGCCGCGGGTGATGCACACGCAGTTGGTGGTTTTACCCGCTCCGGCGCCGGCGCCTGTGCCGACACCCGAGCCCGTAGCTGCCGCGCTGGCAGAACCTGTTGTCATCCCGGTACCGACCAGGCCGACGGTTGATCCGCAGGTGCAGGCGCAAAAGCTCGAGAAAGCCGCGCTGGCGCGCAAGCGGGTTGAAGAAAAGAAACTCGAGCAACAACAGCAGCGCATGGCGACCGAGCAGCGCAATCGGGCGTTGGAACAGCAACGTCTGAGTCAGGAGCGTGCCGCTTCGGAAAAAGCCCGAGCCGCCGTGCCTGCGCCTACCCCTGCATTCGACAGCCGCCAGTACCAACCCTTGAGCAAGGCCGCCCCCGACTACCCCGAACGCGCCCTGGACAAGAACATCGAAGGCGACTGCTCGGTGGAGTACACCGTCAACACCCAGGGGCACGTGGAAAACCCCAAGGTATTGGAAGGCTGTCACCCGTTGTTCATCAGGCCCTCATTGGCGGCGGCCAATACTTTTCGCTACCAGCCGAGAATCGTCGATGGCAAAGCTGTTGCCGTACCGGCAGTGCGCAACACCTTCCACTACCGCATCAAATGAACTTCTCCAGCCACCTTCCCAAAACCTGTGGGAGCTGGCTTGCCGGCGATAGCGGTGGCTCAGTTGAATATTCAGTGGCTGGCCCCCCCTTTGCGGGCAAGCCGTCAGACATTCGCGAGGTTACTTAACTCAAGGCCCGCCACATACCGTTCCAGATTAGCCAGGAACGTATCCGCAATTTCCTCCTTGCTGCGGGTCGAAATAGCCGAAGTATGCGGCGACAGCCGTACCCTCGGATGGCTGTACAGCGGATGCCCATCGGGCAGTGGCTCTGGCTCGGTGACGTCGAGGGAAGCCAGGCCGATCTGGTTGTTATCCAACGCGTGCAACAGCGCTTGCTGATCGAGCAGGCCACCGCGGGCGATATTGATCAGGTGCAGCCCCGGCTTTGCGCTGGCCAGTACATTACGATCGATGATATGCCGCGTTGCTTCGGTCAGGGGGGCCGCCACCACCAGGTGATCGGCGCGGGCAAACAGGTCGTGGATGTCCTTGGCCGCTTCCACGCCATCGAGGCCGAACGGGGTTGTGCTTTGACGCAGCGCCACCACCTTGAGCCCCAGTGCCAGAGCCTTTTGCGCCAGGCTTGTGCCAATCGCGCCAAAGCCCAAAAGGCCCAGCGTGGTGCCCTTGAGCGGGCGCAGCGCGGTGAACTGCCACTGGGCATCCTTTACCCAGATGTCCGGCAAATGCTTGGCCGCGGCAAAGATCGCCGCCAGGGCGAACTCGGCCAGGTTATCGGCGGCGCTGCCACGGGAAGTGGTCACGGGTGGGCCGTTGAATAGCCACTGGGGGTAGAAGTCGATACCCGACGACACCAGGTGCACCCACTGTGCGCCGTAGGGCCAGCCCGGTGGCGGGGTGTCGGGGGCGGTGTAGCCCCGCACATTGATCGGGCGCAGCAGCAGGATATTGGCGTGGGCCGGCAAGTCACTGGGCACACCGACCGGCACGCCGATTACCTGGGCTTCGGGGTGCAGTGGGGCAAGGCGCTCCCGGATCACCTGGTTGTAATCTTCGTCCAGTTGGCTGGCAATAATCACCTGGCTCATGTGCGTTCCTTTTGGCGCTGGTTGAACACAGCTTTGCCGACGCCTTGCAGCACGGCGTCATTTTGCGGAGTGTGGATGCGGCTGCACAGCACATCGCGGTAATGCCGTTGCAGTGGGCTGTGCCGTGATAGGCCAGGGTTGCCCGAGGCTTCGATGGCCAGCTCGACCGCACGGATCGCATTGCCGGTCACCAGGTACTTCACTTGTGCGGCATTGGCCGTCGGCGTGTGGCCTGCGGCAGCAGCATCGAGCAGGCTACGGTTGGCGAACAGCAAAGTGTCGATATGGCCGACGGTCTCCTGAAAACGCGGCAGGGTGGACAGTGCCGCGCCGAGATTCGACGGCTTGCGCTCCTCCAGCCAGTCCACCAGCCGGTCTCGTGCCGCCTGGGCCACGGCGTCGTACACCGAGGACAACAACACCGACATCCAGAGGAATCCTTCGCCATCCAGCTCCGCTTGCGGGGCGCTCCAGGGGCTGACGCTGACCGCATGGTCCAGGGGCACCCATACGTTGTCCAACACCACCTCATGGCTGCAGGTGGCGCGCATGCCCAAGTGGTCCCAGGTGTCGATGATGCTGACGCCGGGGCTGGCCTTGGGCACCAGCCAGGCGCCTACCAGCGGGTCGGCGTCATCGCTGCGCGCCCACACGCTGAACCAGCTCAGGCCATGGCTGCCGGTGGAGTAGAGCTTGCGCCCACTGATACGCCAGCCGTCGGCGGTGCGCACGGCGGTGGTGGCCGGCAAACCGCCACGGGCTGGGGTGCCAAGGTCAGGTTCGACACGCAGGGCATTGATCAGCGCGCCGTTCTGCACCGCCTCCTGCGCGACCTGCACGCGCAGGTGTGCGGGCCAGCTCTGGTTGTCTTGCAGGCGGGCGTGTTGCAGGTATTGCATCACCAGGATCAATGCCGTGGACGGTTCGCCCTTGGCGATGGCGCTAATGACCTTGCGCGCCTGGGACAGGCTGGCGCCACCGCCGCCGAGTTTTTTCGGCACGGTCAGGGCGATGAGTTGGTGTTGGTGCAGGAGCTTGAAATTAGCGTGGGGGAAGGCGCCGCTTTCGTCATAGAGGGGCGCGGTACTGGCCAGCTCGGCGCTGAGATGATCAAGCAGGGCGTCGAAATCGATGGCTTCCACAGCCTTGAGAGACGGTTGAGTCATAAGTCTGTACTCGGTCAAAAATGTGGGAGGGTGGCAAGCCCTGACCCCCTTGTAGGAGCGAGCTTGCTCGCGAAAAACTCACAGGCGCCGCGTTTATTCAGGAAGTGCGCGTTATCGTGGGCGTTCTTCGCGAGCAAGCTCGCTCCTACAGGGGGTAGTATTCAGGCCAGGGCTTGTTCGGTGGCTTCGATCACGCTGTAGCGGTTCGCTGGCACTTCCAGGCCGAGGTTGTCCCGTAGGGTGTGGCCGCTGTACTCGGTACGGAACAACCCTCGCTGTTGAAGCACCGGCACCACCAACTCAGTGAAATACTGCAGGCCATCCGGCAGTACCGAGTTGATGATGAAACCATCGCTGGCGCCGCTCTCGAACCAGGTCTGGATGGCATCCGCGACCTGTTCCGGGGTGCCGACAAAGTCGCGCTGGGGCCGCGAGAAACGCAGGGCCACTTCGCGCAGGGTCAGGCCTTCGTCACGGGCCAGTTGCTTGATACGTTCGGAGCCACCTTTCTGGCTGTTGGCGCCCAGGTCGCCCAGTTCAGGGAAGGGCGCATCCAGCGGGTACTGGCTGAAATCATGGTCGTTGAACGGCCGGCCGAGGGCGACAATGGCGTCTTCCACGGTGACCAGCGCCACGGCTTGCTGGTAGCGGCTTTCCACTTCGGCGGCATCGCGCCCGACAATCGGGCGGATGCCCGGCAGGATCGACAGGCTGTCCGGGTCGCGGCCAAAGCCCTTGGCGCGGCGTTTCAAATCGGCGCTGTAGGCCTTCGCCTCATCGATAGTTTCCACATGCACAAAAATCGCATCGGCGTTTTCGGCGGCAAAGTTACGCCCATCCTCCGAAGTGCCCGCCTGGAAAATCGCCGGTTGGCCCTGGCGCGAACGCGCGATGTTCAGCGGGCCTTTGACCGAGAAGAATTCGCCCTTGTGGTTAAGCGCATGCAACTTGCCTGGGGTGAAGAATTCGCCGCTGTGCTTGTTATAGGCAAAGGCGTCGTCCTCCCAGGAATCCCACAGGCCCTTGACCACATTCAGGTGTTCCTTGGCGATGCGGTAGCGCACGGCGTGGGGCGGATGCTCGGCCTTGCCGAAGTTATCGGCGGTGCCACTCAGCCACGAGGTGACGACGTTCCAGCCGGCGCGGCCGCCGCTGATGTGGTCCAGGGAGGCGAACTGGCGTGCTACCTGGTAAGGCTCGGTGTAGCTGACGGTCACGGTGGCGACCAGGCCGATATGAGTGGTCAGCGCGGCCAGGGCCGAGAGGATCGTCAGCGGCTCGAAACGGTTGAGGTAATGGGGGCTGGACTTGGGGTGGATATGCAGGCTGTCGGCGATGAACACGAAGTCGAACCGGGCGGCTTCGGCCAGTTCGGTCTGCTGCTTGTAGAAGCCGAAATTGGTGCTGGCGTCGGGTTGTGCCTGCGGGTGGCGCCATTCGCCCCAACCGTGGCCGACACCGTGCACCATGGCACCGAGTTTCAATTGACGTGGCTTGCTCATGTTCTGCTCCTTAGCGCGAGGCTTGTTCGAGGGGGATACGCTTGGCGTTGAAGCTGGAATCGAAGCCCTGGGAGACGTCGATGTGTTTGCTCAGCAGGCCTTCTTTTACATAGGTGTCGGCGGTGGCTTGCAGGCCATGGATCACCGTATCGTCAATCGTGACCGGGGAAAGATGGGTGTCCTGGGCCACTTCTATATGCACGGCCAGTGGCAGGCCAGTGATCTTGGCCTGGGCAGCGGCGTATTGCTCGGGATGGGTATTGGCCCAGGCGTAGGCGCGATCAATGCGGGCGACAAAGTCGTCCAGTTGCACGCGCTTGTCGGCAATGGCTTGGCCGGTGGCGGCGAAGTACAGATGATTGCTCAGCAGGTGCTTGCCGCTCACCAGCACGCGAGCATTGCTCTGTGAGGTGACCACGGTGGTGTAAGGGTCCCACGTCGCCCAGGCATCGGCGGTGCCGTTGTCGAGTACCAGCCGGGACTCGGCGGGCAGCAGGAAGATGAACTGCACATCCTGGGTGGTCAGCCCGGCATCGTTCAGGGCCTTGATCGCCAGGTAGTGCCCGATGGAGCCGCGCCCGGTGACGATCTTCTTGCCCTTGAGGTCGGCCGCGGTCTTGATCGGTGAATCCTTGGGCACCAGCAGCGCCGTGGTGTTACGGCCCTCGGCATGGATGATGCTGATCACCTTGATCGAGGCACCGGCGCCGAGGGCGAACACATAAGGGGCATCGCCCAGGGCGCCGATATCCACAGCGCCGGCGTTCAGCGCTTCGCCCAGGGGCGAGGCCGAGGGGAATTCCGACCATTTGATCTCGTAGGGCACGTTCTGGCTTTCGCCCGAGGCTTCCAGCAGCGCCTTGATCGTGGATTTCTGGTTGGCCACGCGCAGCGGTTGCAGGTCGCCAGCCTGGACGGTGGAAAGCAGGCCGAGGGCGAGGGCAGCGCCCAGCAACAGGCGTTTGAATGGAATGGCGTACAGCATGGGAAAAACTCCAGGCGTTGGGTAAAGGAAAGTACCTCCGCCTGGAGAAGGGGTCGGTTGAGCGAAACGGTGCAGCGGTGAATCAGATCACGTAGAAACCATGGGTGCCGTCGCGGGCCAGTTGTTCCACGAGGCCGAACTCCCAATCCAGGTAAGCCTGCATGGCTTCCCGAGGGTTGTCGGTGCCTTCGTAAGGGCGGCGGTAGCGGTCGATACGCGGGGACGCCAAGTGGCTTTCGCCTGACTCAAGGGGCAGTTGCGCTTGGATCCAGCCGGCCGTGCCGTCCTGCAGCAAAAAGACCGGCTTGCCGGTAAGGGCCTCGACTTCCGGCACGGCCAGGCGCGCCAGTTGGCTGCTGCCGCAGGTCAACACATAGCGCTGGGCGCTCGGTACCTTGCTCAGGGCCTCGGGCAGTTGCGCGCGTAGCACCCACCGAGCGCCGGGGATATGACGTTTCACGTAGTTGGCGCTGGCCGTGAAGTCCAGCACCTGCGTGTCGCCATGGCCGAGCCAGTCGGCAAGGGTGTGGGGGCTGATCAGTTCGGCCTGGGGCGGCGGCGGTACTGGCGCGACCCATGCGCCGCGCTCGCTGAAGTGCTCCGCTTGCAGGTCATCCAATACGTACACCTGCCAGCCCAACTGGGCCAGCCACGACGCGGACATATTGGCGCGCACACCGTCGTCGTCCACCAGTACCAGGCGCGCACCGCGCACACTGGCAACGTGGTCGGTTTCCTGCACCAGTTGCCCGCCCGGGGTGGCGCGGGCGCCCGGCAGGTGGCCGGCTTCGAATTCTTCTGCGGTGCGCACATCGAACAGGTAGGTGGTGCGGGTCGCGTCCTGTTGCCAGCGGTGCAGATCATTGAGCGTCGCACGCTTGACCCCGGCTTTATCGGCAACACCATGTGCCTTTTGGGCGGCGAGTTGGCGATGGTTTTCCGAGGTCGGCGCAAAGCGGCGCGCCTGGCCATGGTCGAGGGTCTGCCCGGCCAAGGTCCAGCCGATGGTGCCGTTGCGCAGGGCTGCCACCGGGTTGGGGAGGCCGGCGTTGATCAACGACTGAGTGCCGATAATGCTGCGGGTGCGCCCGGCGCAATTGACGATAATGCGCGTAGACGGATCGGGCGCCAGCTCACGGGCGCGCAACACCAACTCGGCCCCCGGCACGCTGATGCTGCTGGGGATGCTCATGGTCTGGTATTCGTCGAAGCGGCGCGCATCGAGCACCACCACATCGGCCTGGCTGTCGAGCAGGGCCTGGACCTCTTCGGCGGCCAGGGACGGTGTGTGGCGCTGGCTCTCCACCAGTTCGCCAAACGCCTTGCTGGGTACATTGACGTCGATAAACAGCTCGCCACCGGCCCGACGCCAACCGTCCAGCCCATCCTCCAGCAGGCTGACCTGGGTGTAGCCCAGTGCAACCAGGCGTTCGGCGGCGCGCTGGGCCAGCCCTTCGCCGTTGTCGTACAGGGTGACTTGGGTATCGCGGCGTGGAATGCGCGCGTACACCTCCAGTTCCAGCTTGGACAAGGGAATATTCGCGGCGAACAGCGGATGGGCCTCGGCAAAGGGGGCTTCTTCGCGCACGTCGATCAGCGCGACTTCTTCGCGTGCCAACAGGGCCTGGCGAATCTGCGCAAAGCTGCGGGTCGATAGGGTGGTCATAGGGCAGGGCTCTTTTCTTTGGACAGGTCCCAGATGTTCGGGAGATAGGCGTTGGAATAACCGGAGATAAACAGTTTCTCGCTGCCGTCGGGTTGATACACCGCCCGGCGCACCGCGCCGATATTGGCGCCGTATACGTGGATGCTGATGGACACTTGGTCGCCGTGGGCATTGCTGACCTGATGGATATCGCCGACTTTGGGCGACACCGCCTCGACCTGGCCCGGCAGCAATTGCACGGGTTCGCCTTGCGCTACCAGGCCGCCGCCCGGTGCCCGGGCAAACCCCTGGGAAACCTCCGCGCCGCGCAACATACCGATCAGCCCCCACACCCGGTGGTCATGAATCGGCGTGCGTTGCCCTGGCCCCCACACAAAGCTGACCACGCTGAATCGCTGGCGCGAATCGGCATGTAGCAAGAATTGCTGGTAGCGCTCGGGGTCGGGCTGGGCGAATTCGTCGGGCAGCCAATCATCGTGGCTGACCAGTTGCGCCAGCAGCTTGCCGCCACGGTGCAGCAGGTCGCCTTCACGCGGGTTGCCGTCGATCAATTCCGCCAGGGCGCCTATGAAGGCTCTGAGTCTCTCGGGGTGTCGGGCCTGGGTCATGACCATTCCATCGGGCTGTTGGTATGCTTTTATCTAAGCATAATGTTTATTTTTAATATGCTATTTTTTAATGATTAGCTTATAGCCGAGGTAATTTAGAACCGGTTTGAATAGTGTTAGACGTTATTGATCACTGGTTGGGCTATCCAGACCTGTGTGCGGCCACTATGCTTCACGCACATCTTAATGACTGATCTGTATGTGCGGCCCAAATGAAAATTGACGATATCGATGCCTTTGTCGAAGTGATTCGTTGCCAGTCCATCAGCCATGCCGCCGCGTCGTTGCAGCTGACCCAGCCAGCCATCACCCGCCGCGTGCAGAACTTCGAGCAGGCTCTGGGAGTGGAGCTGTTCGACCGCAACACCAAGCCCCTCAAGCCAACGCTGATCGGTACCCGTGTCTATGAGCAATGCCGGTTGATCCTGCGCGAGATGGATGCCCTGCGCGAACTGGTGGCCACCGATGCACCGCCCACCGGCGTGCTGCGCCTGGGCGTACCGCAGACCATCGGCGATGTGGTGCTGCTGGACGCACTCAAGCACCTGCGCAGCGAATACGCCGACTTGCGTGCCCAGGTTGCCACCGGCTGGGGCAGCCAATTGGTCGGCAAGATCGAACGCGGCGAACTGGATGCGGCGGTGGCGTTGTTCCCCGCGGGCAAGATCTTCCCGGACAACCTGGTCGGTGAGTCCATCGGCAAGATGGAGTTGGTGGTGGTCTGTGCCAAGGCGCAGTTGCCGAAGAAGCCTTGCAAGCTGGCGGACGTGTACCAGAGCGGTTGGATCCTCAACCCGGACGGTTGCGGGTTCCGTGCGGGGTTGCAGCGCACCTTGTCTGACCAGGGCCTGGCGCTGCGGGTAAACCTGGAAACCTTTGGCACCGAACTGCAACTGGGCCTGGTGGCCGACGGCCTCGGCCTTGGCCTGGTGCCACGTCCGTTGCTGGAACGCAGTGCTCATCGCGAGCAGCTGGCGGCGATGCCCCTCAAGGACTTCAAGCCGGTGATGGATTTGTGGCTGATCTATCCGCATTTTCTCGGCAACCTGCAAGGGCCGGTGGATGCGTTTGGTCAATGGGTGGCGGATGCTTTGCACAAGATCCGCAGCGCTGCCTGACGCCTTGTCAGCCGACGCTTATCCACCTGACACCCCGCGATTAAACCGTGGGAGCTGGCTTGCCTGCGATGACGGGCTGCCAGCCGACATTTACCTACCTGACACCCCGCAATCCAACTGTGGGAGCTGGCTTGCCTGCGATAGCGGCCTGACAGCCGATACAGGGTGTCAGACCGAGTACATATCCATTCCTGCGGTAACGGCTACTTAGGGTTCCGCTTTTACAGCGGCTCACTTTTGAAAAGAGCCCAAAAGTAAGC
>NZ_JALJRP010000051.1:0-31480 GCF_024519715.1 Pseudomonas sp. Pse35
CAAGAGCAAGAGCAAGAGCAAGAGCAAGAGCGGCTCGCTTCGCATCGTGGTTAGCGTCGGCAGTGGCTACAAAAGTTGTGTAGATACCTATGCCCATGAAAGGCCAATACATAACCACTGCATCGCACTTTGCGCTGTATGTTCATTTACCGGTGCTGCTCACGCAGGCGTTCTGCTCGTCGCCTTGCAGGTATGGCATCAATAGGGGCGCCATGCCTTTGAGCACCTGCACAGGCAGCGCCGAGGTGAAGGTGAAACCCTGCGCCGAACTGCCGGGCACGAAGGCGGTGAGCGTGCCGAAGTGGCGCTCGCCGATATAAAACACAAAGGTGGCGGTGCGGTTGATTGCTTTGGAGCTGAGAATGCGCCCGCCGGCACCGATGGCTTCGATACGGTTATCGCCGGTGCCGGTCTTGCCGCCCATGGCCAACGGTGTGCCGTCGGCGTGTTTGAAACTGCCGGCGACGCGTTTGGCGGTGCCGGCATCGACCACCTGGGAGAGCGCGCCGCGCAGGGCCGTCGCCACCTCGGAAGGCATCACTCGGCGGGCGCGGTCGGGGGCATTGATCAGGCGGGTGTCATAGGGCGTACCGGCAGCAAAGTGCAGGCTGTCGATGCGCAGCACCGGAATGCGTACGCCGTCATTGAGGATGATGCCCATCAACTCGGCCAGCGCTGCCGGGCGGTCGCCGGAGCTGCCGATGGCGGTCGCCAGCGACGGCACCAGATGGTCAAACGGATAACCCACGGCTTTCCAGCGCTGATGAATTTCCAGAAACGCTTCGATCTCCAGCATGGTGCGGATACGCCCGTCGCGGGCGCTCTGATGGCGGCTTTTGAATAACCAGCTGTAAACCTCCTGGCGTTCGAACTGACTGGCTTTGACGATCTCGCTGAACGTCGCGTCCGGATGGTTGAGCAGGTAGCCCATCAGCCACAGGTCCAGCGGGTGCACCTTGGCGATATAGCCCTGGTCAGGCAAGTCATAGGCGCCTGGGCCGTAGCTGTCGTACAGCGTGTCGAGGCGTTTGTCGTTGAGCGTCTGCTGGCCTTTGGTTCCCGCCAGGCGCGCACGCAGGAAGCTGTTGAAACTTTCGCGGCTGGCGTCGGGCAGCAGGTATCGGTGCACGGCCGCCAGGCGGATCGGCGTGGGATGCAGACTGTCGAGGAAGGTTTCCAGGCGCGCCTGGGTGTCTTTTTTCTGGTACTTCTTCCAGAACTTGAGCAAAAAAGCGGTGCCTTCGCGGTCGGCGAATTGCGCCAGGTATTCCTGGCGGCGTGGCTCGCTGTCGTCCTTGAGCAACTGCGCGCTGTTGTTGGCGCTGCTGTAGGTGACGTAGCGCACCAGGTCGCGCATCAGGCGGATGAACGGCAGGTTGATCGACTCGCGCAGGGCATCGCGCAGGCTCGGGTTGCGGCCGTTGTCCTGGTTGCGAAAGTTATGGAAGCGGTGCAGGCCGCCACCGGTGAAAAAGCTTTCGCCGGGGCTGGCCGAATAGGTGCGGTCCAAGGCCGCTTCGAGCATGTCTGCCAAGGATTTACCGGGATTTTGCAGCAGGTAGTCCACGGCCCAACGGCTGAGGCGGTCCTGCTCGGCGACCTCGACTTTTTTCAACGCTGCTGGCGTCAATGCGCCGTAGCGCTCATGTAGCTCGGCGATGATTTGCAGGTAGGTGGTCAGCACGCGCAACTTGGCGGTAGAACCCAATTCAAGCTTGCTGCCCTCGTTGATGTCGAACGGCTGGTCGGTGTTGTCGGTCTGCACCCGCACGCGCGCGCTGTCGGCGGTGCGCTCGAACAAGGTAAAGCTGTAGCGCACCTGCGGCGTGCTGGCGGGGGTGAGCAAGCGCTCGCCCAGCAGCCCGATCTCTTTGGCATAGACCGGGTCGGCCAGTTGCTTGAGGTACGCGGTGATCTGCTCCTGCAGTCGGCCTTGCAAGGTGCTGGTGGCGGACAGGTCCAGGCGGTCGAGGTCGTACAGCGGGCGATCGAGCAGCGCGGCCAGGCGGCTGCGGGCCACGCTGATGCCTTTGTTGGCCTCGATCTTCTGGGTGGTCGGTTGTTGCTGCCAGTCGCGGTAGGTGACCTGGCTGGCCAGCGCTGCCTTCAATAATCCCGGCTCGATCACGCCCTGTTGCGCCAGCAGTCGCAGGTGACTGTCGGTCAACTGCGCCAGCTCATCGCGGCCCTTGGTCAGGTAGTGGGACGGGCGGCGCTGGGCGATCATCAGCGACAGCACTTGGCGCAACGCCAGGCCACGGGCCGCCAGGCTGGGCGCGGTGTTCGTGGTGTCGGCCAGGGCCCGGTTGACCTGGTTGAAGTCGGCGCCATACCACACCCGCAGGCCTTCGGCCATGCCGTGCACTTCGCCGTGGCCGGGCACTGCCGAAAGCGGCACGCTGTTGAGGTAGTCGCGCACCACGTTCTGCCGAGCGAGGAGGGTGTCGGGGCCGTGCTGATAGGCGCGCACACTGGCCGAGAGCATCTGGCGCAGTTTTTCGCTGCCCGACAGGGTCAGGCCGTCCGGCGAATGGCGGTACTTTTCCAACTGCGTGGCCAGGGTGCTGCCGCCCGCCGTTTGCCCCGGCAGGTGCAGCTGGCGCGCAACCTGTGACCACGCGGCCTTGGCAAAGCGCGGCCAGTCCACCGCCGGGTTGGCCTGGGCTGGCTGCGGGTCGAGCAACTCGCGGTTTTCGATAAACAGCAGGCTGCGCACCATCAACGGTGGCACGTCGCTGAACTGCGCATACAACTGCGTCGGGTAATTGAATTGATACAGCGGCGCGGCGCGGCAATCGGTGATGCTCAGCCCGGCCTGGATTTTTTCTGCGTAGGGAATAAACAGGCCGTGACGGCTGTAGTTCATCAGCGCCGCGGAGAAGCGTGCCTGGGACTCGATCACGTAATTACGCTTGAGCAGGCGCGGCAGGAAGTCGTCCAGGGCGCTGTAGCCCAGGCGCTGATCGAAGGGCCCGGCGCCGGGGTACAGGATCGCATCGCTGGCTCCGGGTTCGACGCGGTAGGTCAACTGCGCGGCCCATTGGCTGAGGGTGCGAGCTTGCCAGCGAGCGCTGTGCATCTCGCGCAACACGGCAAAACCCAGGGCGAGCAGCACCAGCAGCAGGATCAGCCAGAACAGCCGGCGCCATGGCCGGGGAGGTCTGAATTTTTTCGGCAATGGGGCGGGTGACGGGCTGTCGGCTTCAGCCTGGTGCGAGTCGGTTTGCCACAGTGCGCCCATAGTCGACTGATCCATTCCTACAGATTGATCGGACTTGTCTGAAGCGTAGACGCGAATTGCCTTGCCCATGAAGTTTGTCGACGGGGCAGCACACAGCGCGTCATGGCAGGCGTTAATTGTCTAGGCCAGCGGGTCGCTCGGCGGCGGTTAGCGTTTGATTTTAACTGCCCTCAGAGTATCAACATGACCGCTTCCACCCCTCCAGCCGACTCACAGCACCTCATCACGAGCGAGCAAATCGAAACGTTGTTTCGCGAGCCGCCGTCATTGCTGGCGGTAGCGCAAGAAAGCGCCCAGGCCTACCTTGACCAGCATTTTGCTGAACACAAATGGCAGGCCGGTCTGATTTATATCGCTGCGCCCTCCGACACTGACGGTAGCCTCGTTTACCAGGCCTTGTCCGAGTGGCTGCTGCAACGCCTGGCCCTCGCCGGCCCGGTGTTGCTGGTGGCGGACTATCACGTGGTCGCCCAACGGGTGCGCGAGGTGTTTGTGGAAGGTGGCCCGAGCCTGGTTGAACTGGAACGGCTGATCAACCGTTGCGGCGCACTGCTGTGGAGGACCTATGTGAAACGCCTGCAAGCCTGGTGGTCTGAAGAGCTGCCGGTGAACATGACGCGCTGGGGCTACCTGTCGGATGACCTGCTGACACTGCTATATGACTCACCCAAGCCGCCGGGATACAGCGAGGAGCAATTCGCCACACTGTTCCCCAAAACCCTGCTGCATCCGATTCGCCCGGATAACGAGTGGAGCGCCCACGGCGATGCATTGCGGGTGCAGGCGGTTTACCTGGCGGGGCCGCCCGTCGAGATGCTGCCGGTGCTGGTCCTTATTCACGGGCAACAGCGCTTGCTGTTCAGCCCGGCCAGTGGCCTGCACCCGCTGCGCGACGAGGACGAAATCGCTGCTTGGTTGCCGGCTTTTGCTGAGGGCGCGCGCGTAGAGCAATGGTTTGCCGAGGACGTTGACAGCGATCCGTTCGACGCCCTGGCGGCGAGCTACCTGGCACGTCAACTGCGCGATATCGACCGGATTGACCGCAACCTGGCACTTGCACCGGGGCAGCATCAGGCGTTGCTCGACTACATCACCGATCCGCGACGCTGGTTCGTCGCCAGCCTGGGCGCACGTCAGCAAGCGCTGCGCAGCGCCATGCCGCTGTGGCTGGCCCACGCCGACGAGCAAGACAGCATCGCCTATGCGCGCCTGCTCCAGGCGCTGGTGGTGGCCCGCGAGCAAAATGGCGGAAAACAGTATCTCGACGGTATCGACTCGATCCGTCAGTTTGCCGATGACGCGCTCAAAACTTGCCTGCACGCCCAACCAGCGGCGCGCAAAGTGCTGCCTGCCGATGTTCAGCTGACCTTTAAACGGGTGATTGCCGCCGCAGTGCCGGTGCCGGGAGGTTTCATAGCGGGTGAAGTCGACCTGATCACCGTAAGCCTGACCGAACTGGCGCTGGAAAACCTGGCCGGGTTCCCTCACACCGTCACCAGCATCACGTTGAACGACGCCCCGGCGCCCGGTTGGTTGACTTACGACCTGCTGAGCGGGTGTGTGCAAACGGCTGACGTCGGCCAGGCTTACCCGGCTTTGTTGAAAAGAAAGCTCTTGGATGATCCAACCGAAAACGCTCGGCGCTTGCAGTTGTTCAAGCGCCAATTACGCGTGCAGTTGCCGATGCTGGCGTTGGAACTGAAGATCAAGGACGAGCACGGCCTGACGCTGGATGGCTTCAGGCGCGTGCAGGCTGCGTTGCAATCGCGTCTGGCCGATCGTACGGTACAGGACCAGGCAATGGCGCTGTGGCCGCTGGCGTTCAAGGCTTCGGCGGCTGCTGACGCCGATGAGGTGACCGCGCACTTCATCATTGGCCCAAGGGCCGGGCAGGCGGGCGTGCATCTGCTGTACCGGCCATTGCTCGAACCGATGTTGCAGGAGTACGCGTCGATCCACGCGTTGTTCGAGGCCATCAAGGCGCCAGGCCCATTACAGGACAGCGTGTTGACCTGGATCGCTCCGGCACGCCAGGCGGTCTACGCCAACGGCGGCTTCAATGAACCGCATATCCGTCGCTTTTTGCCTGGCGATGAGTTCGGCGTGTATGACAAACCGCCGGCGGCGCAACTGCACAAGCAGTTGGGCACGCAAGGCCCCTGCACCCTGGTGTTCAACGGCACGGCAAAGGCTCTGGTTGCCCTGGCTGACCGGCAATCGGTATCGAACGCCGAACAACGCTGGGCCCATATGAAAGAGGTAGGTTGGCTGTTGTTTGCCAGTGTCCTGCCGTTGACCAGCGGGCCGTTGCAATTGGGCGGATGGCTGGTGCAATTGGTCGACAGCCTGCAGCAGGATATTCAGGACCTGGCCAGCGACGATGAACAGGCCAGGAACAAAGCCGTTACGGATGTACTGAGCAACCTGATGGCAATTCTTGCGCACCAGGCCACGCCCCACGCCCCCCATCAGGCGCTGCAACTGGAGCACCCCGTCTTTGCGCCGTTGGCGCACGCCGAGCCCGCCGCGTCGGCGCCTGTTCGTGTCCCCGTGCCTGCAATGTTCCACACCCCGATCCGTTGGAGTAATGCGCGTAAAGACCTGACCACCGCGCAGAATGCTCGGGCACGCCGCCTGAGCCTCAGGGTTTTCTCCGGAGAATGGAGCAACGCCGAGCAAAGCGGCCCGCGCCAGGGTTTGGTCTATGACACTTCCTTTTCACCACCGCAATGGCATGCCTTGGTACGCGGGCACGTGTATCGGGTGGTGGACGAGGCCAATGCGGTGCGGGTCGTCAGCGCCGATGGCCGCGAGAAAGGTCCCTGGTTGAAATCCTTGGGTGACGGGTATTGGGATTTTGATGCGCGATTGCACTTGCCAGGGGGCAATGCCGATTCCGCGCTCGAAGCCGAACTGCAGGCACTTGAAGTGTCCGAGCCGAGCCTTGAACAGCAATATCGTGATGCTGGGCGCGCACGTGACAGGGCCGGTGCAGCCATGATCGTGGCGCGTAAGCTGGCGCGCGAATCAAAGGGCAAGGTTACCGAGGCACAGTTGGCGCAACTTGAGGAACGCTACCGCAAGGAAATGCAGAATAAGGTGACGTCCTCGCAACAAGAGCTGCAATTGCTGATGCGTTTGCGTGCGATCAAGCCACGGCCTCGGTATGAAGAAGAACTTTGTGAAGTGCTGGAATCACTGATTCTGGGCCTGCAATTACTGGATGCCGACACGCGTGAGCAGATGCTGCAGATCAATGCGCGCATCCGCCCTCTGCTCGATGTCCTGCAAGATGAGAGTGAGGACGAAGCCGGCTCCGATCTTAATCGCCAGGCCCATGCTGACCTGGACCGCAACATGCGTGAGCAAGTGGCAGCCGAGGAGGCGGCGATTCGCTGGCGCACGCTGGAAAAAACCTATATTGACCAACTCAGGGCAGTGCCGCGGCTTGGGCACAACAAGGCCCGCGAGCTGCAAAATGACTTGGCTGCACGGCCTTCGGTCCTGGATTTGCAAGCGTTGCAAGTGACCACACTGTGGGGCATCACCATTGATATCGAAGGCCCACCGCTGGAGGCGGAGTTTTTTGACAGCTTGAACCAGGTGATCAATCGTGCCCGCTGGGCCAGCCGCTCCCTGGCGGACCTGGAGCATCTTTCCATCGCGCGGGAAGAACGTGTAGAAGTGCTCAAAAGCCTGGGGCGCATCTATGCGCTCACCGACGACCACATTCAGTTCTGGCGCGCCATGGCGTCGGACACCTTTGACTTGGCCAATCTGCAAAAACTCCAGACGTTGCTGTCTGGCCTGCACCGTCAGGTTGAGGAGCAACTGGCTGACCTGCTGGACACCGCCCCCGGCGTGGTGTCGGTCAAGGCAGAGGCAGCAGGCTCGCGGCAAAAAAAGATCATCCGCACGCGCAACCGCGATGTGTATGTGGCCCGGGTCAAAGGCCCGACCGGCACCGCAGAGCTGGTGGACGACAAGGGCAGTGTGATCGCCACCTTCACCGAGGCCGACGACGGCGTATGGGAAGCGGTGGAACCGCCGGCCAAACCCCGTACGGCCAACCCGCAACTGGGTGCGCTGGTGAACAAGGGCCTGCGGCTGTTGGCAGGCGTCGACAACGCGATTGCGAAGGTGCAAGGCATGTCGGACAGGTGTGAGCCCGAATCCCTGCAAGCCCTGTTGGCGGCGCAAGCCAACAGTCGGCGCATGGTGGCGGCGGATATCGACAGAAAATTACGCAGCCTGGACGTTTCACGGCTGGCCGCCACCCAGCAGGCCAACGCCAGGGTGCGGGCCAGCGACTTGCGGGCCGCGGCGACGCGCCTGGAGGCGGCGGGTGTCGAGGCGCGTGTCCGGGCCAGCAAACTCAAGCTGACGCGGGCCGAAGATGTCGATTTCCTGCACGCGCTCAATGAGGTGCGCATCCAGCGACAAGGTGCCCGCGTACGCCTCAAGGGTAAAACCGTGGATTTTCTGCAAGTCTATGTTGTGCAGGATGCGCAAACGGCGCAGCCGCTGTGTTACGCGCACTTTCACTATGGAACCCGCCTGGGCCCGGACGATCACTACACCGCCGCCCACATCAAAAGCCCCGAGCAGCAGCGCTTGGGGCGCCAGGCCCAGGCCGAAGCTGAAGCCCAGGCGTTCGCCCGCATGCGCAGCGGCCAGACCGGGCGCGTGCAGCAAACCCTGGACATCGACCGTGCGAGCATTTCCCGGCTGCTGGCCAGACGTTTGTTTTTCAGTGTGGACTGAACGGCACGCCGGCTCCCACATTTGAACGGCCTCGGGGTGCAGAACCGCGCCATCATGTGCTTGCCCCCAGGTGTCCCGATCCTGACCGGTTATGCAATACTCTGCGCCGTTTTGCGCCGGGAAGGCCGATCTAGACGCTTGGTGCTTGCACCGTCCAAGCGGTTTTTCTCGGGGCTTATCGCCAAATTTCCTTGTTTATTGAGTGAAAAGACCTGACGTTAGCTTTTTATACTGCACGCCCGCTGACCTGTGCGCGTGAGTCGCACCAGGCGGATTTGCCCATGAGGCGAGTTCGGTCCAGCCGGTGTATCAGCCCATCCGCGGATACGCCCAGGCTCGGTGGCCAAATCCAATAACAAAATGAGGTTGTATTCCTATGCCTGTCGGCAAACCACTGCCCCCTGGCGAGACCGCTCAAGGCGGCCCGCTCAAACGCGAACTCGGCGAACGGCATATCCGCCTGATGGCGCTCGGCGCGTGTATCGGTGTGGGGCTGTTCCTGGGATCGGCCAAGGCCATCGAAATGGCCGGCCCGGCGATCATGCTCTCCTACATCATTGGCGGCCTGGCGATCCTGGTAATCATGCGCGCCCTCGGAGAGATGGCCGTGCACAACCCGGTGGCCGGTTCGTTCAGCCGCTATGCGCAGGATTACCTCGGTCCATTGGCAGGCTTTCTCACCGGGTGGAACTACTGGTTCCTGTGGCTGGTGACCTGCGTCGCAGAAATTACCGCGGTGGCGGTGTACATGGGGGTCTGGTTCCCCGATACGCCACGCTGGATCTGGGCACTGGCGGCGCTGATCAGCATGGGCACCATCAACCTGATCGCGGTCAAGGCGTTCGGTGAGTTCGAGTTCTGGTTCGCGCTGATCAAGATCGTCACCATCATTGCAATGGTGATCGGCGGCGTCGGTATCATCGCCTTCGGTTTCGGCAATGACGGCGTGGCGTTGGGCATTTCCAACCTGTGGACCCATGGCGGCTTCATGCCCAATGGTGTGCAGGGCGTGTTGATGTCCCTGCAAATGGTGATGTTCGCCTACCTGGGCGTCGAGATGATCGGCCTTACCGCCGGTGAAGCGCGTAACCCGCAGAAGACCATTCCCAGCGCCATCGGCTCGGTGTTCTGGCGCATCCTGCTGTTCTACGTGGGCGCGCTGTTCGTGATCCTGTCGATCTACCCGTGGAATGAAATCGGCACCCAGGGCAGCCCGTTCGTGATGACCTTCGAGCGTCTGGGCATCAAGACTGCCGCGGGTATCATCAACTTCGTGGTGATCACCGCCGCGCTGTCGTCCTGCAACGGCGGCATCTTCAGCACCGGGCGTATGCTCTACAGCCTGGCGCAGAACGGCCAGGCGCCGGCGACGTTCGGCACCACCTCCAGTAACGGCGTGCCACGCAAGGCCTTGCTGTTGTCGATCTTTGCCTTGTTATTGGGCGTACTGCTCAACTACCTGGTGCCGGACCAGGTGTTCGTATGGGTGACCTCCATCGCCACCTTCGGCGCGATCTGGACCTGGCTGATGATCCTGCTGGCCCAGCTCAAATTCCGCAAAGGCCTGAGCCCGGCGGAGCAGGCGGGCCTCAAGTACCGCATGTGGCTGTACCCGGTCAGCTCCTACCTGGCGCTGGCGTTCCTGGTGCTGGTGGTGGGCCTGATGGCGTACTTCCCGGAGACCCGTGTGGCGCTGTATGTCGGGCCTGCGTTCCTGGTGCTGTTGACCGTGTTGTACTACGTATTCAAGTTGCAGCCCGCCGTCGCCAATAGCAGCGCGACCCGCTCCGTTTAAATGTGCGGGCTTGCCTGCGATAGCGGTGGTTCAGTTGCAGATTAATTGACTGACCCCTCGCCTTCGCGAGCAAGCCCGCTCCCACAGGGGATTGGTGCCGGACGCTGACTCCGTGGGCAATACCCAACCAATGTGGGAGCTGGCTTGCCTGCGAAAGCGGTGGTTCAGTTGCCACCCCCGTGTCCGGCGGCGCCGCTAACTATGTAGTCGCGACGACGGCGCGGCTGGCGTAGCGTTGGTCCAGGCGCTTGTTCAGGTCCAGCCATGCCGCCAATAAGCCCATCAACACAGCGCCCGCCAAGGCCGTGGATAACTTGATCGCCAGGCTGTCGCCGGCCATGGCATTGAGCATGTCGGCCAGTGGCGCCAGCACCACGCCCAGGCAAAACACTTCCAGGGAGTAACGCCCCATCCTCTCCAATTGCAGGGCCAGCCACTGCTGCGTCCAGCCGACGTCGGGGAGCAATTTGGCGGTGACGTAGGCCAATGCCAGGAAGTGCAGCAGGCGCACCGGCGACAGGTCGGTCTTGCTGATGGGGTACAGCCATTCGCCAATCACGCGTGGCATCCAGGCGTCATGCACCTCGGGCCAGCGCCAAGACAAGGTGATCACACAGGTCACCAACACGTAGAGCGCAGCGGCCACGAACAAGGGTTGGCGCAGCAACGGCCGCGCTTCGGCGCGGCTGGGTGAGCGCAACGCGGCTGCGCCGCCGAGGATGAACAAGCATTGCCAGGTGATGGGGTTGAAGTACCACACTCCGCCGTTGCTCGCGGGCAAATTCCAGCCCTGCCAGGGCGCCAGCAGGTACACCGCCACCGAGATCGCCACCATCACGTTGGGCACATACACCAGCAGTGGCAGGGTGAGCGGCAGGCTCAGAATCAGCACGATGTACAACGGCAACGGGTCGGTGAGGTTGGGCTTGAAGCGCAGCAGCAACTCATCCATCAAGGCCTGTTGGGTATCGCTGAGAAAATACCCCAGGCCCATTTCCTGCACCAGGTCGCGAGTCTCGATATGGCTGTTGGCGAAAATCACGATGCCCATCAACAGCGCCAACAGGAAAATATGCGCCACGTAGAGTGTCCACACCCGACGCAGGATTTTCAGGCAGGCGAAGAGATAGCCCTCGCGCTGCAGAATCTTGCCGTAGGCCAGCACGGCTGCGTAGCCGGCCAGGAACACGAAGATTTCCGCGGCGTCACTGAACCCGAAGTTCTGCACGGTGATGTTGGCGAGGGGGTTGTGAGGCACGTGATCCCAGAAAATGAAGATCAATGCCAGGCCCCGAAAAAAGTCGATGCGCGGGTCGCGTCCGTTCAGCATGGCAGCGGGCTCTTGAACAAGTTGTTTAATGACGATAGGTGAGCGCGGGCGTCGCCGCACGTCGGGCGGGCGGAGGTTGGCGGTATTTGTAAGCAATTGCAAAGGCTGGGTATTACTGAATGTCTCTAGAGATCAATGATCACCAGGGTGCCCTGGCTGCCGGCGAGCACACCGTGGGCAGTGCCGGCTTCCACCAGGTATATCTGGCCGGCGTCCACCCTGATGGCTTGATCACCGATGCGCAGGTGCAAGTACCCACTGATCACCAACAACCCTTCGTTGTAGTCGTGGGTTTCTTCCTCGTACGTCTGTTCATCCATGCGCAGTACTTTGATCCGCGCCGGGCCAACCTGGCCCAGGCGTGTGGATGTCCAACTGTCGGGCAGTTGCGCGGCGATTGCGGCGAAGTCCAGTAACGGCATGTGAATCTCCTTGTTTTCAACGATGCCGTCGGTGGTCCGGTTCAGCAGGCGGTGGGGCTTGTCAGAAAGTGTCCATCAACAAGACCCGGCACGGCTTGGCTTGATGCTCATTGATCTGGGGCACCAACCGGGTGAAGTGCTCGGTCTGGCAGTGCGCATCCAGCGCCGCTTGATCTGGCCATTGCTCGATAAAAATGAAGTGCCCAGGGTCTTTTTGATCGATGAACAAATCGTAGGCGATGCACAGCGGTTCCTGGCGGGTTTTTTCCACCAGTTCAGCGTACCAAGGGCGCACGGTTTCCAAATGTTCGGGCTTGATAAAGTCTTCGGCGATGACTTTCAACATGCTAGGTGTCCTTTAGGCTGCAGCAATTTCATGCGGCTCAAAACTGTCCGCCCGCGCCATCTGCCACATCCGCGAATAAAACTCGCCGTTCACTTCCCCTGTGAGCAATTCCCCAGGCTTGAGGAATACATGCAACTGCGAAAACAGTTTGATCTCGGTCGCCGACATGCGTCGTACCAAGTGCTTGGCCGACAACTGCGACGGGTGATCGAGCCCGGCGGCGGCGAGCATTTCTGCCAGGGCATGCAGCGTGTTGCGGTGGAAGTTGAACACGCGCTGGGCCTTGTCCGGCACCACCAGCGCGCGTTGGCGCAGCGGGTCTTGGGTGGCGACGCCAGTCGGGCATTTGTTGGTGTGGCATGACTGCGACTGAATGCAGCCAATGGCGAACATGAAACCACGCGCCGAGTTGGCCCAGTCGGCGCCGATGGCCAGGACGCTGGCGATGTCGAACGCGCTGACAATCTTGCCGCTGGCGCCGAGCTTGATCTTGTCGCGCAGGTTCAGGCCCACCAGGGTGTTATGCACGAACAGCAGGCCTTCGCGCAGCGGCACGCCGATATGGTCGGTGAATTCCACCGGCGCGGCACCGGTACCGCCTTCCTTGCCGTCCACCACGATAAAGTCCGGAAGGATGCCGGTTTCGAGCATGGCCTTGGCGATGCCCATGAATTCCCACGGATGGCCCAGGCAGAACTTGAAGCCCACAGGTTTGCCGCCGGACAGTTCGCGCAACTGAGCGATGAACTGCATCAGCTCGATCGGCGTGGAAAACGCGCTGTGACGCGACGGCGAGATGCAGTCTTCACCCATCATGATGCCGCGGGTGTCGGCGATTTCCTGGGTGACCTTGTGCTTGGGCAAAATCCCGCCATGGCCGGGCTTGGCGCCTTGGCTCATCTTGATTTCGATCATGCGCACTTGGGGGTTCTGAGCCTGCACGGCGAAGCGTTCGGGGTCGAAACGGCCGTCGCTGGTGCGGCAGCCAAAGTAGCCGCTGCCCAGTTCCCAGGTGAGGTCGCCGCCGTTTTCGCGATGGTAGGGGCTGATGCTGCCTTCGCCGGTGTCGTGGGCAAAGTTGCCGAGCTTGGCGCCGTGGTTGAGTGCCCGGATCGCGTTGGCGCTCAATGAGCCGAAGCTCATCGCCGAAATATTGAACACCGACGCCGAGTACGGCTGTGTGCACTGCGGGCCGCCGACCATCACGCGAAAACTGCTGGGGTCGCTCAGTGGCGCAGGGCGCATGGAGTGGCCGATAAATTCGAAGCCTGACTGGTACACGTCGATCAGGGTGCCGAAGGGTTTGTCTGCCGTTTCGTTCTTGGCGCGCGAATACACCAGCGAGCGCTGGGCGCGGGAGAAGGGCAGGGCGTCGCTGTCGGACTCCAGCAGGTACTGGCGGATTTCCGGGCGGATGGTTTCTACCAGATAACGGATATTGCCCAGGATCGGATAGTTGCGACGCACCGCATGGGGGCTTTGCAGCAGGTCGACAATGCCGATCAGGCTGAGTACACCGGTGACCAGCGTGATCGGCCACAGCCATTCATGTTCGATAAAGGGAAGGCTGGCGAGGGTGAAAATGACGCACACAGCAAAGAAGGCGTAGCGGCTTAACAAGGACAGGCTCATACGGTTTCCTTGGGTTCGGACTCTTCAGGTCGATTAACCATTCTGCACCTGTCGACAAAGCACGGACAAGGATTGATCGTCCAGTCAGCTATTTGAGCCTCTGCGTATTTGTACCGACAAAAAAACTATCAGCTTGATCAGGAACGTATTGCTGCCCCGTCACCATTCATTGAGTGTCTGGTTGTGACCGGGCGCTGTGAAGTAAGGACACTTTATCAAGAGGGAGTTTATAACGACCAAAACGAGTGACTTACCTATGACGACATCGATAGCGGTAGCGAATGTTTTTTCCAATGTCTGGAATTCTGCCCCCTCCAGCCACGATTGGAATAAAAGCCAGTTAACCGGCCCGCTACGGGAGCAAGTCGCCCAAGAACAAAAACGCATTGAAGGCAACGAAAAACCTGAGCAGGATGTGAGCCGAAAGCCGGAGATCGCCACAGGCCGCCCACCGGGTGATAACCGCACCGCCGAACAAATCATCAACGATAATCCGATCCTCAAAAACCTGGGTCATCAAAAAGATGTCAGTCGCTCATTGGCTTACAAACTTCTGGGGGATTGGACGAGTAACAACAAAGACCCGGACGCACGGGCTGATGCAGCTTTCAACGCTGCGCGGGTGCTCAACTACATCGATACGTCCTTATCGGCTGACGGCGAACACCGAGGCAAGGCGCACGGCAATGGCGACCTTGAAGGCATTACCCGTAGCGGCGACGCTCGGCACGGTACACCTGCAGGCATGTGGAAAGACTTTACGGAGCAGGGTTATTTAGCCTTGCGTGAGCATCACCGTCTGGATAGTACCAGCGACACCCATGTCAGGAAGGACGGCACCAACAAAGATAACGTGCAATGGGCTGCCGGCGAGGCTGGAAAGAGAACCCGGTTTATCCCTGGACTCAGCAACATTCTTCTAGGTATTGGCGATTCGGAACCGGGAGTGATCGGAGCTATCAAAGGGGCCAAGGCGGGTTTTGACAAAACTCGGGCTGATGGTTTCGATGAAGCGCTCGCCAGCGCTACGAGAGGAAATCTTGTCGGCGTCGTTAAAAGGTATATCAATGCCGTGAAGAACAACGAAGCCAAGCCGAATGAGGCCCAGTCAGCACTGGATAAGATCAGCAGTTAAGCCAGTTTGGTTTTTAATGGTTGGACGCCCCAGGAAACGGATTTCCAGAAGGCCCCATAGCTCCTCGCGCTCTACCTTTATTGCAAGAGGTTCTCGTTTGGATGTTCGGTGTTGTGTTACTGTATAACAAATCAACCGCACCCAGACGCCCCGGAGGCCTCATGAAAGCTGGTATCCACCCCGACTACCGCACCGTGCTGTTCCACGACACCGCCGCCGATGTGTTCTTCCTCATCGGTTCCACCGCCGACAGTGATCGCACCCAGAAACACAGCGACGGCAACACCTATCCCTACATCCCCCTGGACGTCTCCAGCGCCTCGCACCCGGTCTACACCGGCCAGCAGCGCAAGACCCAGGCCGAAGGCCGGATTGCCGGGTTCAACAAGCGTTTTGCATCGTTTGGGTCGAGCCCGAAAAAAGCTGACGCATGAGCATGATTCGGCGGCGTGCCCTACGCCGCCGTCTGCCGAATCGGCAGCACTACCCGAAACTTCGTACCCTTGCCCACCTCACTGCTGACGCTGATATCGCCACGGTGTTTCTTGACGATCCCGTAAGACAACGACAAACCCAGCCCGGTACCTTCGCCCACAGGCTTGGTGGTGAAGAACGGGTCGAAAATCTTCTGCACGGTGTCGGGGGCAATCCCACAGCCGTTGTCTGCGACTTCCAGCCACACGTTCTCGCCGTCCACCCCGTTGCTGATGGTGATGGTGCCGCGCTCAGGGCCCATGGCTTGTGCGGCGTTGATCACCAGATTCATCACCACCTGGTTGAGTTGCGAAGCCAGGCACTCGATTTCTGGCAGCGGCGTGTAGTGCTTGACCACATCGGCCTTGTACTTGAGTTCGCTGGCGACGATGTTCAGCGTCGAATCGATGCCTTGCTGCAGGTTCGCGAATTGCCAGGTCTGGTCGTTATCCACCCGTGAAAAGTTCTTCAGGTCCTTGACGATCTGCACCACACGGCCGATGCCGTCCTTGGATTCGCGGATCAGGATCGGAATGTCGTCCTTGAGAAAATCCAGGTCCAGCTCGTTGCGCAATGCCGTGAGCGGTTCGCGATGTTCTGGCGCCCCGATGTGCGCTTCGCTGCGCTGGTAGGCATCGAGCATCTGTTGCAGCTGCTTGAAGTAACTGTCGAGGGTGCTGAGGTTGGAGGAAATAAAGCCCACGGGGTTGTTGATCTCATGGGCGACGCCGGCCGCGAGTTGCCCCAGCGAGGCGAGTTTTTCCGACTGCACCAGTTGGCTTTCCAGGTGCTTGCGCTCTTCAATTTCCAGTTGCAGCGCTTGGGTGCGCTCTTCCACCAACCGCTCCAGCTGCGAGGTTTGCACGGAAGCGCGGCGCGCCATGTCCCATTTGTTGGCCAGGGTGTTGGCCATTTGCTGGACTTCAATGTTGTCGAACGGCTTTTTCAGGATCAGCAGGCGGTCGTGGGCGTGCAGGCGAAACAACAGGTCATCCCAGGAATAGTCCGAGTAGGCGGTGCACACCACCACTTGCAGGTCGGGGGCGACTTTCCACAGTTCTTCAATGGTCTTGGCGCCGTCCCAGCCCTGGGGCATGCGCATGTCAACGAAGGCCAAGGCATAGGGGCGCTGTTGCGCCATGGCGCTGGTCAGCAAGCCCAGGCCTTCCTCGCCGCCATACGCGCCGTGCAGTTCGAATGCCTGGGCTTGAGGTTTGGCGGTGTCGCCGAACAACGCCGACTCCATTTCATCCAGCGCTTCGGTTGAGGCTTCGTCGGGCATCAGGATCTTGCGAAAATCCTCATGGATGGACGGTGTGTCATCGATCAGCAGGATGCGCCGGTTGGGAGGTTGGTTCATGAGCTGCTTCCGGCAAGTGTCATGGGGATGGTCAAGGTGAAGACGGCGCCAAGGCCCGGCCCGTCGCTGTGGGCGCTGAGCTGGCCGTTCATTTCCACGGCGGCCAGGGCGCAGCTGTGCAGGCCGAAACCGTGGCCCTCCTTGCGGGTGGTAAAACCGTGGGTGAAGATGCGTGCCATGTTCTCGGGCGGTATGCCTTCGCCATCGTCCTTCACACTGATCTTCAGGGTCTCGTCGCCTACCGATTCCACCGCCAGGGTGATTTGCCGTGGCCGCTCAGACAGTTTGTCCATGGCGTATTTGGCGTTGCTGATCAGGTTGACCATGATCAGCAATAACCTGTGCTTGTCCGCCAAGATCTCCGGCACCGGGGCGTACGCCTTCACAACAGTGACATGGTGACGGCTCAGCGCGCCGGCGTTCATGCGCAGGGCGTCGTCCATCAAGGCGCTGATATTGACCGGCTCCAGCAAGGTAGACGCACCCGCATAGGATTGCTGGGTCGAGACGATGTCCTTGATGTGGTCCACGCTTTTGCTCAACTGCGCCAGCTCATCGCTCATGCCTTGCTGTTCGATGGCAATCGCTTCGACCAACTGGTTCAGATAGCCCGGCAGCAACTTGCCCTTTTCATCCTCGGTAAGGAAGGTGCCCAGGTCGCCTTGGTGAGCGTTGATCAGTTGCATGGCCTTGCCCAGGCCGAGTGCCTTGCTGCTGCGCAGCTTGCGGCTGACCAGGTCGGCAGAGATGTTCACACTGTTGAGCACGTTACCGACGTTGTGCAGCACGTTGGTGGCGATCTCCGCCATGCCGGCCTGGCGGGCGCTGTTCATCAGCTCGCTCTGGGCATCCTTGAGCTGTTGCGTGCGCCGCTCCACCCGTTGTTCCAGGGTTTCGTTGGCGGCCTGCAACGCGCGGTTGACGCGGTTGATCTCGGCGAAACTGCGCAACAGGCGCACCGCCAGGTAAAGCAGCAGCACCACCAGCAAGGTCGAGAAGATCAGCAGGTAGCGATGGTACTGATGATCGATGAGGTCCGTAGCCTGCTGGTCCTGATTGAGGTGAGTGGTCAGGTCATCGAGGTGTTCGGCCACCGGCACGGCGGCAATCCGCTCGAGCAGGCTGTTGACCAGTGGCTGTTCGCGCAGGATCAGCGAAATATGATTGCTGAGGATCTCCACCGGTGCCTGGAACTCGCTGGGCAGGCTCTGTTGGTTGATGGCCAGCTTGCCCAGGCCCACCAGGATATCGGCGGCACGTTCGTCGCTGGTGACTTGGGCGAACTCCAGGCTGCTGAGCAGCAGGTCGTAAGTGTCGGTGGCCACGCTTTGCAGTTGCAGGCGGCCTTCGTCGGTCATGCTGTTGAATTGGGCCTGGATGTCGTCTTCGGCCGTCGGCAAAAAAGCCAATGAGTTACGCAGCACTGCGTTGTGGGATTTGAACTGGTCGACGAGCCGGGCTTTTTCCTCGATGGCCGTCAGGTACGCCGCATGGCTGGCTTGCCAACCGGGCAGGTCGGCAGCGCTGTGGTAGGTGTCGCGGCTTTCCAGTTCAGCCCCGATACGGGTCATCTCGGTCAGCGGTGTGACCAGTGGGTCGTAGTTGTGGGTGATCGCGATGCGGGCCTTGAGTACTTCGCTGTCCCACTGAGCATTGAGCTGCTGGAGTTGGCGGATCAAGTCGCGCGACTGGGTATAAGTGGCTGTCTGGTCGCGTGAAGACTTGAGGTACAAAAACACCAGGGTGGAGGCCAGGAACAGGGTGATGAGGCCTAGCAGGATTTGGCTGGTGCGTCGGCGTGACAAGGGTCTCATAACGGCTTGCCCGCCCATTCGCCGGTCAGGGTCTTGAGAAACTGGATAATCAGGTCCTTGTCTTCCTGGGACGGGTTGCGCCCCAACTGGTACTTGAACATCACGTCAACCGCCTCTTCAAGGGTCTTGGCCGAGGCGTCGTGGAAGTACGGCGCTGTGACGGCCACATTGCGCAGGCTGGGCACCTTGAACACATGGCGGTCTTCCTCATCCTGGGTCAGCAGGTAGCGCCCCAGGTCCGATTCCAGCGGGTTGCCGCGGGCCTTGAAGTAATCGCCCATCACGCCGAATTTCTGGAACATATTGCCGCCAATGTTCACGCCCTGGTGACAGGCAATGCAGCCGTAATCCTTGAAGCGTTGGTAGCCGTATTTTTCCTGGCGGGTCAGGATATCGGTGTTGCCCAGCAAGTATTGGTCAAACCGCGAATTGGGTGTCAGCAGCGTACGCTCGTAGGTGGCCAGGGCGTTTTGCACATTGGAAGCGGTGACGCCATCGGGATAGGCCTGTTTGAACGCGTTCTGGTAGGCGGGCAGGGCGGACAGGTTGCGCACCACGCTATTCCAGTCGCTGCCCATTTCCACCGGGCTGATCACCACCTGCTCGACCTGGGCCTGCAGCGTGTCCACCCGACCGTTCCAGAACTGTTTGAAGTTCAGGCTGGCATTGAATACGGAAGGGGTATTGATCTGCACCGGTTTGCCGTCAAAGCCAATGGAGAATGGCTTGTTGTCGGCGCCGCCGCTGGTCAGTTGGTGACAGCTCGCGCAGGACAAGGTGTTGTTGACCGACAAGCGCGGCTCATTGAACAACTGGCGACCCAACTCAACCTTGGCCGGGTCCAGTACTGGAACCGCCGGCAAGGGCTTGAGCGCTTCGTCCAGCGGTGCGGCTGACAGCGATGCGGTGCTCAGGCATAACGCGAACATCAGGCCGGAACGGTGGTTTACGACATTGCTCAAGCGAGCACTCCTTGCAGGCCCAGGGCTATTTATTTTATTGATCCGGCATCAGTGTCGCGCTATCCGTTTGCAGCAGCTGCACAAAATCTTTCGAAGGCAGCGCCTTGCTGAACAGAAAGCCCTGGCCCTCCTCACACCGCTGGGCTTTGAGGAAATTCAATTGGTCGACGGTTTCCACACCTTCGGCAATGATGTTCAGCTCCAGGCTCTTGCCCATGCCGATGATAGCGCTGATCAGTTGTTCGTCCTGGCTATTGATGCGCAGGCCGCGCACGAAGGATTGGTCGATCTTCAGCACGTCGATGGGAAAGCGCCGCAGGTAGCTGAGGCTGGAGTAGCCGGTGCCGAAATCGTCCAGGGCCAGGCGGATGCCCATGGCCTTGATCTTTTGCAGGGTCTCCACGGTTTCGTCGACGTTCTGCATCAGCACGCTTTCGGTGATTTCCAGTTCCAGTTGGGTGGGCGGCAGGCCTGTTTCTTTCAGGATGGCGGCCAGGTTGTCGACGAAGTCCCGTTGGCGAAAGTCGATCGCCGAGATGTTCACCGACATGCGCAGGGGCGCCAGGCCCATCTCACGCCAGGCTTGGGCTTGTGTGCAGGCTTGGCGCAGGACCCACTGAGTCAGGCGCACGATCAGGCCGCTGTCTTCGGCGACCGGAATGAACTCCGCCGGGCTGACCCAACCCGACTGCGGTCGAAACCAGCGGGTCAGCGCTTCCGCACCGACGATGCGCCCGGACTCCAGCGCCAGCTTGGGTTGGTAATGCAGCACAAACTCATCGCGGTCCAGCGCCTGGCGGATCGCGCTTTCCAGGTTTTGCTGGTGCTGGGCGCGCAGGTTCATGTCTTCGGTGTAAAAGCTGAAATCCCCCGGGCCGCGTTCTTTGCTGGTGCGCATCGCGGTTTCAGCGTGCTTGAGCAAACCCACGGCATTGTCGCTGTCATCGGGGTAAATACTGATGCCCAGGCTGGCGCTCACACTCAGGTCATGCCCCGCGACATGGCGAGTCGCGCTGACAGCATTGAGTACTTTTTGCGCAATGTGCTGGGTTTGCTGGGGATGCTGGATATCGTTAAGCAGCACCACGAACTCGTCAGAGCCATAACGAAACACCGAGTCCGAGGCCCGTATCGCCGCCACCAGGCTCAGGCTCACCTGCGCAAGCACCTCGTCGCCGGCCGGATAGCCCAGGGCGTTGTTGATGCGCTTGAAGCGGTCGAGCCCCAGAAACATCACCGCCAGTTGCGTGTCGTGCCTGCGGGCCAAGGCGATCGCCTGGGTCAGGCGGTCGCCCAGCAACGTGCTGTTGGGCAACTCCGTCAGGGCGTCGTATTGCAATAAATGCGAGACCTTGAGCAGATCCTGCACGCGTTCCTCGATGGTGCGCTCCAGGCTGATCACCTTGAGGGCCGCGTCTTGGGCCAGTTGCCATTTCCAGGTCAGGGCGCTGGCCATCTGGCGGATTTCCAGGTGGTCGAAGGGCTTTTTCAGGATCAGCAGTTGGTCGTTGTACTTCAGGCGCGCTTCGATGGCCTCGAAGGAATAGTCGGAATAGGCCGTGCAGAGCGCGATTTGCAGGTTGGGGTCCACCTCCCATAGCTGTTCGATGGTGTGCAGGCCGTCCCAGCCTGGGGGCATGCGCATGTCGATAAACACCATGGCGTAGGGCGAGTGGGCGTCCAGGGCCTTCTTGACCAGCGCCAAGGCTTCCTGGCCCTGGTAGGCCGAATCCAGGTCAAACGCCTGGCGCGCCGGCGCGGTGGTGCCGAAGAGGGTGGACTCCAGGGTGTCGAGGGAGGGCTCGCCGTGCTCGTCGGCACAGAGGATCTTGCGAAAATCCTGGTGGATCGAAGCCGTGTCATCCACGATCAGGATGCGCCGGTTGGCCCGGCCCGATTCCGTCCTCATGGCGCACTCGGCACGTGCAAAAGGCTTGATGGCATGACAATTCCTTCCCTGGTTCTACAACTGAACGGGGCGCGAGCATGCAGTGCAGCATAGTTGAGTTCCCTTGATATCGACGGCCAGTTGGCGTCAAATCAATCGCGCTTTGTATTGCGCGGATTCAATTTAGCCTAACTTCGTTTAATTTGAAGGCAGAGTCGCCATGGATGAACAACTCGCTACGAAGTCCGCTGTTTTGCTGGTCGACGATGAAGAGTCGATCCTTAACAGCCTGCGCCGCCTGTTGCGCGGCCAGCCCTATGAGGTGGTATTGGCCACCAGCGGCGCCCAGGCGCTGGAGATCATGGCGACCCGGCCTATCGATCTGGTGATGAGCGATGCGCGCATGCCCGGCATGGACGGCGCCACGCTGCTGGCCGAGGTCCACCGCCTGTATCCCGCCACCAGCCGCATCCTGCTCACCGGCTACGCCGACCTCACCACCATCATCAAGGCGATCAACGACGGGCAGATCCACCGCTACATCAGCAAACCCTGGAACGACGAAGAGTTGCAACTGGTGTTGCAGCAAACCCTCGAGCACCAACGCCTTGAACGCCTGGCCCGAGACCAGACCGAACAGCTCAAGCTGCTCAACGCCACCCTGGAAAAACGCGTGGCGGCGCGTACCGCCGAGTTGCAACAAACCGCCGACATGCTCGACCTGGCCTACGATGAGCTCAAGCGCAGCTACGTGACCGGGACCGAAGTGTTTTCGCTGTTGGCCAACCTGCGCTTGCCCAAGGACAAACAGACCAACCGTGCGTTGATCGAGTTGATCCGGGTGTATTGCGCCGCCCAGTCCATGGACGAATCCAGCACCCGTGACCTGACCATGGCCGCCGCGTTGTACAACATCGGCAAGTTGAGCTGGACGGACAGCATGATGGTTGCACCGTCGGACAAACTGCACAGCACCGACCGCGGCTTGTACCGTGAGTATCCGGGGCAGAGCGAGTCGCTGCTGATGACCCTTGAGCCGATGAAGGACGCGGCGCGGATCATTCGTCATCACCAGGAACGTTGGGACGGCACGGGGTTTCCCGACCACCTCAAGGGCGATGCGATCCCGCCCGGTTCACGGCTGCTGAAGCTGGCGGTGGACTTTATCGAATTGCAGAAAGGCCTGATCCTGGAGCGGCACCTCAACAGCGACGAGGCGCTGTTGTATATCCGCAAGTACGCCGGGCGCCTGTATGACCCGGCGTTGGTGGAAGATTTCGTGCAAGCCTGCGCGACCTTCCTCAGCGATGTGACCCTGGGTGATCCGACGGTAAAAGTCCTCTCCACCCGTGAGCTGGAAGCCGGCATGGTGCTGGCGCGCAACCTCAATGCCGACAACGGCATGTTATTGCTCAATGCCGGCAAGGTGCTGAACCTGCCGCTGGTGGACAAGCTGATCGCGTTCGAGGCGATGGAGGGCGCCAAGTACAGTGTGTTTATCAGGGCGCCGGACGAGGTGCCGCCCCTCCTGTAGTTATACGCCCCAGGCTACGTGCTTGCTGGCGTGGTAATCAAAGATACCCCTGATGATGTAGACATCTTTGCCACCTTCTTTGCCGTTTTGTTCAATTGCCACGCGCCAAAGACCACGGCCTGTGCCGGGCTGCACCTGGGGGAGATCGACGTAGGTGAAGTTGCCTATTCGCTTGCGGCTGAGGCGACCGGCTTGGATATCCTGGGTGATCTCCTCAAGTTTGGCGGTGGCGGGGGTGGGCAGGAGTTTTTTCTGGGTTTGCGCCAGTTCATCCAGCTTCACGATGTTGATGTGCGGATCGCGAGTGGGCACGACTTCCGGCCCGACAGGCAGCGCCGGCGCTGGCCTTTCAACTCTATGGGTTTGAACGCGGGGGACTTCAAACTCCAGAGGCGTTGCAAACTTGGGCAGGGCTTTTTCGAATGCTGTGACATCTCTACTGTCTACCATCGCTACGCCAGTATCTGCCCCATGCTGGCCTCGGGATAGGGCGATATAGGGAATACCGGATTTTTTGAAATCCTCTGAAAAGGAGGTGACTTTAAGCTTGGCGAGTTTGGCCTTGAAGGTCTCCGTCATGAAGGCATCCAGGGTGCTTTTTGTCTCAGGCAGCAGTAAGAATCGACGTATCGCCTCCTGGCGTGTAATTCCCAGATCTGAGGCGAGTTGATTAATACGTACGAGGTGTTCGGGCTTGTATGCAAACACTTTCAGTGCAG
This sequence comes from Pseudomonas sp. Pse35, assembly GCF_024519715.1. Lineage (NCBI taxonomy): Bacteria > Pseudomonadati > Pseudomonadota > Gammaproteobacteria > Pseudomonadales > Pseudomonadaceae > Pseudomonas > Pseudomonas sp. Pse35. The sequence goes on from NZ_JALJRP010000051.1 coordinate 23,417, forward strand.
CATCCCGCCAAGTATAAAGTTCATATTTTGCTGCGAATTTATCCATCGCATGCTGGTGTTTGTGGGTGATGGCGTACCCGACAAATTGTGCGCCAGTATCGGGGTCGGCAACGGCAATCGATGTTCTGATTTGTTTGTCGAGGTTCTCGTTTTTGCCAATGAGCCTTTTGACTTTTTTAAACAGTTCTTCCTTGTCCCGCGCAGACAGGGGTTGCGCAAAATGTTGTGTCGACAGGTGTATATGTTCAACGGTGGCCAGTTCGAGCCGCAGGTTTAACAGGGAACTACGTAATCTCTCTTGATTGGCTCGGCTCAAGCTTTTCGAGTTCGACATCCAGCGGCGAAATTCATCTTCATCCAGGGTGCCAAGCTGTTGTCGGGCGCGAGTGATCAAATCGAGCTTCAGGGAAGCGTCGGTTTGTTCTATGACGCGCACGAAATCCCGCATTTCCCCTTCTGTTGCAAAAAGCCGCATCGCCGCGATCAGGTCCGCATCCACTTGCTGTTCAGGGGTGAGAGGACGCAGGGCACCCAGAACGGAACCTCCGCCCACAGCGTCTCGTTCGAAACGGGGCTTCCAGCTCTTTGCGTCTCCCGGTACGACCATAAAGTCCACGTGGTGACCTGCCGGGTCTTTTACATAGCGTGCGCCGTCTTCTACATAGGACTGATACAGGTGATAGCGGCCTGTTGGGTCGCGCATCGCGATGAACTGGTTATTGTGTTTATCAAAAAAACACGGTGCGCGGCCCGACTGGCGCGACAGTCTGTATCGGTGGGTGTTGGCAAACTCCACTACGTCAAAGAACGGCTCTATTTGCTCAGGCAACCGATACGGCATCACATTGACCCAGGCGGGTTCCAACGGGCGGAGGGAGGCACCCGTCAGTACAATGGCGGTGCTCCTGTCCGTACCGACTTTACTGGCCAGCCCCGGAATGCGCCGCCCCAGCTGCTTGGCCACGCCTAATCCGCGGTTGATAGCTCGGCGCAAAAACGACAGGGCGGTTTTGCCGGGTATCAACCCGAGCAGAAAATCGGCGGTTTCCACCCCGAACATAAAGGCGTTTACTGCCGATTCGCGGAAAATTTGCGCATTGCTCCGTGAACGGTAGTCGGCGTGCGCGAGTTGAAAACCCAGTTGCGCCGAATACAGGTATGCGTGGAAATTGCCGGTTATCGGCGTCAAGGTATAGCGGTACACACTGCGCGTATCGTTGAAGATCCGTGTGATCTCTTTCGTATCCTTAGTGGCCATCTGGGAAGTGAAATAGGCCTGCCATTCCGGTTTTGCTTTCAGCGTGTCCAGCTCCACCAGCCCCTTGGTCAGCTCCCGGAAGGCAACGCCATCTGGTGCATCCGGGGTATACAGCACACTGACCCCGTCAGGCTTGGTGCCTTTTCGATGAATGACCAGGACACGATGCATGACCTGCCCGCCTTGGCCCCTCTCTTGCGCGGCGCCCAATACCAGCAGGTTGACCTCTATCTCGAATTCGCTGACTCGGGGGCGGGTGGTTGAATCAGGGTGTTCAGTGACAGCTTTTATCCAGTCAAACCCACTGCCTGGCGTCTGGAACGTAAACAGTTTGGCTGCGTCAGGGTTGAGACGGTTCTCAAGCGCGTCCTTATTCATTTTTGCCGCGTTGGCGCGCTGCCAGACTGTAGCGAAGCTGCTTGTCCCGCTGCTCAGCGAGAAGGTTGACCGCAGATACGTATCGTATTTTTGGCCAATGTCAGCTTCTGTTGCGAGTGCGCGCAAATCATCGTTGCCAAGTTTTCCGTGAGGGTTGCCGGCTGTGTCAATAATGTTGGCGGTGGCACTGATCGTTCTATGTATGCCATGCACCGACCATGGGTCGACATTACGTTGGGTATAACTTCCCAGTGTGCGCAGATCCACCACGGTTTGGGTACGCCAGGTGCCCCACATCAGTTTTTTGCCTGGCAGGCACTGCGGGATATTGATCTTGCGGTCTTCGCTGATGTAGACAATGGTGGCTTCCTCGTTACGATACCCCGTCATCTCGGCCGACCGGGAGGACGTTGTGACGCGCAGGTGAACCAGGCTTCTATAAGGGTCAATATCAACGTTGGCATACACAGGTTTCTGTTTTTTCAGCACCTTGTCGGTCTCCTGTTGGGAGAACGCTTCCAGTGTCAAGATTCTCTCAAGATGAGGTGTGAGTTCCTCATTGCTGTCGATCAGTTCTTGTTCCAGTTGCCTGTACCGAGCCTGGTCTTGCTCGCCGGAGGTTTTCAACCATGCGGGTTCGGCCGTCAACAGGCGTAGATTGCGCACCATAAAAGCATTAGCGACATCCCACTGTGGCGTCAGGTCTGCGGCCAGGTCGAGCTCGCCTGTGGAGGGCAACGTCTCCCTGCGCAAGGCTTCGCGAACGGAGAAATGTTGCCTGACTCGCAATGCGCGGACACTGTCAGCAATCACGTCAGCGTCTATCTGGGACGGGGTCGTCGTCAGTACGGGCAAGCCGCTCAGCGCGGCACGAGCGGCTGTCGGCAGGCTTGCGATCAACAGCTTGCCTGGCGCTGCGCCGTCTTGTATGCGGGCTGCGACGGTGTCATTCAAACGCGCCAGGTTTTCAAACTCCTCAAACTCCTCGCTTGGGCTATAGAGCATCACTTTGCCCGTCAGAGGCGTCATGCCTGTGGGGGCCAGAATGAATGCGCCGGCGAATTCACTGCCATTCTCCAGGGCCAGTCGGTACACCGTGGGCCTGTTGTCGACGGTAAACACCTGTTCACGTACCGCAGCACTTGGGTACTTGAGCACGTTCTGCGCCAGCGTCCGTGCATGCGCCGACAACGTGCCGTCCACCGAGCGCAATGCCAGTTGATGGGCCAGCACTTGTCGTCGCAGCGCGACCAATTGCTCCTCCGTGTTGGGTTGGGAGGGCTCGCCAGCCCCCCAGAATGTATTCAGGCTCAACGTGATGGCTATTTCCAGCCTGGCGGCCAGGGTTGTCGTCGAGGCATTGGCAGAGAGGATTTTATCGGTGTCCAGGGTGTTGCATTCGCGGTAGAAGGCGCCGCTCTCCTGGGTCAGATAAGACTCTGCGCCAGGCGCGCGTAAGGTGGCCAGCAGCGAGCCCAGTGGTTCGCAGGACAGCAGGTGCTTTTGTCCTTCCTGGTCTTCGCGATAGCGGCTATAAAAAATCTGGTTGGGATTGATGGGCAGATGTGCATCGGGAAACATCTCGGCCAATTGCTGCTGGTACACGCGGCCGACACTCGGCTGTCGCCTTACCAGTTCAGAGGTCTGTGCATTGAGTTTGTCGAGTTCACGGGTGAGGTAAGCCAGTTGTTCTTCGGCAGAAAGTGAAGCCGGCGGCACGACCGCAAGCGTCATCGGTTGCACGGTAGGGGTTGACGTGCTGTCGGCCGGCAGCGGTTGTGGTTCGTCAGTGGATGATTCTTTGAGGGTGGGCAATGAATTGTGCATGAGTAAACTCTTATAAAAGAGCGCGGCGCACCGAGGTGCAGCGAGCCCTGCTGAATATGAGTTTGCGAGTTTAGGGTGGCCGAAACTGGACCCTGTGGTGTATGTATGTCGGAAAAAATCGCCCTGCACTCGCGAGTTGCGTGTGCAGAATGCGCGTGGGATCCTTGGCCGCTTTTCAATCCCAGAGAGGGCCTTCCATGTCCAAGACTATCCGCATTGCAGCCGCGCTGTTGGTCCGTGGCGACGGTCAAACCCTGCTTGTGCGCAAGCGCGATACCCTGGCTTTCATGCAACCGGGCGGCAAAATCGACGCCGGCGAGCAACCTGCCGAGGCGCTCGTCCGTGAGTTGCACGAGGAGCTGAACCTGCGCGTTGATCCGAGCCAAGCCGTCTATCTTGGCCAGTTCTCGGCACCCGCGGCCAACGAACCGGGTTTTACCGTAGAGGCGGAGTTGTTCAAGGTGCAGGTCGACGTCGCCGTCACCCCTGCAGCAGAGATTGAAGAGGTGTGCTGGATCGATCCCATGGGCGAAGGTGACTTGCATCTGGCGCCATTGACGCGCGATTTGATCCTGCCGTTCTATCGTGATTCGCTGGCTACCGCATGATGATTCGCCCGCTGGACGCCGACGATGCGCAAGCCTATCGGGCATTGATGCTCGAGGCCTATGGCGCGTACCCGCAAGCGTTCACGTCCAGTGTCGCGGAGCGCGCCTCGATGCCATTGAGCTGGTGGGAAAAGCGTCTCGACAGCCCGCTGGATTGCCTGTTGGGCGGCTTTGATGGGGCGCGACTGGCCGGCATCGTTGGCCTGGCCTACGAGCCTCGCGAAAAGGCGCGGCACAAGGTGACCTTGTTCGGCATGTACGTGACCGAGGCTTATCAACAGCAAGGGCTGGGGCGGCAGCTGGTGCAAGCCGCACTGGAAGAAGCCCGCCGCCACCCGCGCCTCAAACTGATCCAGCTGACCGTCACCGCCGGCAATGACGCGGCCTTTGCGCTCTACCAGCGCTGCGGTTTCATTCAGTACGGCCTGGAGCCACTGGCCGTGCGGGTAGGCGTCGAATACTTCGACAAGATCCACATGTGGCGCGAGCTACATTGATCGTTCCAACGCTCTGCGTGGGCACGCATCCCGTGACGCTCCGCGTCACCACGTGGACGCAGAGCGTCCTTGGCGGCATTCCCACGCAGAGCGTGGGAACGATCGGCACTCGCCCGCACACTCAGAGCCCGCTCAACGCACCGCGCTTACGCCATCCAAGGTGGAAAACGAGGTGTCCTTGGCCGTCAGCAAGAAGTCGCGCATATAAGGTGCATCCAGCATGTCGGCACGAATGCCCGCATACAAGGTGGCGAACAAACCCTTCTCACCCAACCGCTTGGCCTTCACATACCCGCGTGAGCTGTATTCATGCAGCGCCCAGTGGGGCATACCGCACACCCCACGGCCGCTGGCCACCAGTTGCATCATCATCACGGTCAGCTCCGAAGTCCGCACCTGGGTCGGTTCAACGTCGGCCGGTTCCAGGAAGCGGGTGAAGATGTCCAGGCGGTCACGTTCCACCGGGTAGGTGATCAGGGTTTCTGTCAGCAGGTCTTCCGGCACGATGTAGGACTTGTTCGCCAACGCGTGCTGGTTGGCCACCGCCAGCATGGCTTCGTAGGTGAACAGCGGCACGTAGGTGATACCCGGCAGTTCCAGCGGGTCGGAGGTCACCACCAGGTCCAGGTCGCCACGGGCCAGGGCCGGCAGCGGCGCGAAGGCAAAGCCCGAGGCCAGGTCCAGCTCGACTTCCGGCCAGGCATCGCGGAACTGGTCGATGGTCGGCATCAGCCACTGGAAACAACTGTGGCATTCGATCGCCATGTGCAAGCGCCCAGCGGTACCCCCGGCCAGCCGCGCAATATCGCGCTCGGCACCGCGCAACAACGGCAGGGTGGCGTCGGCCAATTGCAGCAGGCGCAGGCCGGCGCTGGTGAAGCGCACCGGTTTGGTCTTGCGCACGAACAGTGGCATGCCCAGGCGCTCTTCCAGTTCCTTGAACTGATGGGAGAGGGCGGACTGGGTCAGGTGCAGGCGTTCGGCGGCTTCCACCAGGCTGTCGGCTTCGCGCAAGGCGTGCAGGGTTTTCAAGTGACGGATTTCGAGCACAGGCGCTCCATGAAGAAAATTTGCGACGAATACGGAATGCTTGATTTTGTCTCATGTTGTGGGGCGTGTCGACCATGACCACTGGGCGCTCTTCATCAAACTGTCATCGAACTGTGGCAGCGCGCTTGAACAAACTTCATCAGACTCGCGCTCTACTGGGGTTCTGCGTTTTGGTGTTTTTCATGCGTGCGTTGTTTTTAGTGGCCGCTCTACTGTTCGGCCTGCCGTCTTTTGCGGCGTCTCGATGTGATGTCAATGTCCCGACCCAAACGGTCGACCTGGCTCAGGTGAGCATCGCCTATCAAAGTATCGGCCGTGCGTCCGACCCTGCGTTGCTGCTGGTAATGGGCCTGGGCGGGCAGTTGATTCACTGGCCGGACGAAGTGGTGGTGGCCCTGTGCGAACAAGGCTTTCGGGTGATTCGCTACGACAACCGCGACGTCGGCCTGTCCACCTGGCGGCAGGCGCCGGCGAGCGCCAACCTGACCTTCGAAGTGCTGCGCTACAAGCTCGGCTTGCCGGTGGCTGCGCCTTATACGTTGACCGACATGGCCGACGACGCCCTGGGCTTGATGGACGCGCTGCAGGTGCAGCAATTTCACGTACTCGGCGCGAGCATGGGCGGCATGATCGCTCAACACCTGGCGGCCATGGCGCCACAGCGCGTGGAAAGCCTGACCCTGATCATGACCAGCTCCGGCGCCGAGGGCTTGCCCGCGCCGAACGCGGCGCTGGTGCAATTGCTCTCGCGGCGCAGCGCGCCCAATCGTGAGGTGGCGCTGGAGCAACAGGCGGATTTGCTCGCGGCGTTGGGCAGCCCGGATATCAAGGACGATCGCCAGGCGTTGCTGCACCAGGCGGCGCTGTCCTATGACCGCGCCTTCAACCCCGAAGGCGTGAAGCGCCAGATCATGGCAATCCTGGCCGAGCCAAGCCGTGTGCCCTTGCTCAACCAACTGCGCGTGCCGGCGTTGGTCGTCCACGGCACCGCCGACCCTTTGCTGCCGGTGATGCACGGCGTGCACCTGGCCGCGCATATCCAGGGCAGCCAGTTGAAATTGATTCCCGGCCTGGCCCACCGTTTTCAGGAAGCGTTCAAGGCGCCCTTGCTGGCGGCGGTGTTGCCCTACCTGCAAGCCCATCGCCAGGATGCCGCGCACTGGGCGCAGATCGATTTGAGCGAGCCTTCGAAGGTGCTGTGAAGGTGGTGTATCGTGCAACCTTTATGTATGCGCATGACTGCACGCGAGGTTGCCCACCATGAGTACTCCCCTGAAAATCGATTTCGTCAGCGACGTATCCTGCCCCTGGTGCATCATCGGCCTGCGCGGCCTGACCGAAGCCCTCGACCAGCTCGGCAGCGAAGTGCAGGCCGAGATTCATTTCCAGCCGTTCGAACTGAACCCGAACATGCCCGCCATCGGTCAGAACATCGTCGAGCACATCACTGAAAAATACGGCTCCACGGCTGAAGAGTCCCAGGCTAATCGTGCGCGTATCCGCGACATGGGCGCCGCATTGGGCTTTGCGTTCCGCACCGACGGCCAGAGCCGTATCTACAACACCTTCGACGCGCACCGCCTGTTGCATTGGGCCGGGTTGGAAGGTTTGCAATACAACCTCAAGGAAGCGCTGTTCAAGGCGTATTTCAGCGATGGCCAGGACCCTTCCGACCACGCGACCCTGGCGATCATCGCCGAGAGCGTAGGGCTGGACATTGCGCGCGCCGCCGAGATTCTTGCCAGCGATGAATACGCCGCCGAAGTCCGCGAGCAGGAACAGCTGTGGGTTTCTCGTGGGGTGAGTTCGGTGCCGACCATTGTCTTCAATGACCAATATGCGGTGAGCGGTGGGCAACCGGCGGAAGCCTTCGTCGGCGCGATTCGCCAGATCATCAACGAATCGAAATCCTGAGGCCGAGCATGCAGCAAAATGTGGGAGCTGGCTGTCAGTTGCAAATGAGTTGGCTGAAACACCGCCATCGCAGCATAGGTATCTACACAGCTTTGGTGTGACGCTGGACCTGTGGCGAGGGAGCTTGCTCCCGTGACGGACTGACAGCCGGCGCTGATCTAACTGACACACCACGATCCAAATGTGGGAGCTGGCTTGCCTGCGAAGACGGCCTACCAGCCAACGCCTATCTACCTGTCACCCCGCGATCAAACTGTGGGAGCGGGCTTGCTCGCGAAGGCGGCCTGGCAGGCGACACAGTTGGACCGTGTACATATCCATTGCTGCGGTAACGGCCACTTAGGGTTCCGCCCTGACGGCGGGTCACTTTGGAAAAGAGCCCCAAAGTAACCAAAGGGCTCTTGCCCCACCACTCGGCACCTCGCTTGGGCTCGGTGTGCCCGAACACAGGCTTGAATCCGTGGGCCGCCGCCACGCGCCATCCATGGCGCGGGGCGGCTAACCCGGCGTCCTGCCGGGTTACCCACGAATT
>NZ_JALJRP010000052.1:0-27683 GCF_024519715.1 Pseudomonas sp. Pse35
CTGCGGTAACGGCCACTTAGGGTTCCGCTTTTACAGCGGCTCACTTTTGAAAAGCCGGAATGCCGGCCCAGACAAAAGTAAGCAAAACGCTCTTGCCCCACCACTCGGCACCTCGCCCAGGCTCGGTGTGCCTGTAATCCGCCAGCGTGGTTTAACGGGCGCCTAAGATCAAAAGCAGATCAAGATAAAGAGCGGCTCGCTTCGCATCGTGGTTACCGTTGAGCTAACAGAGTTATGTAGATAACTATGCTGCGATTGCGGTACATCAGTCAACAATGCATTGACTGACACACCGCAATCGCAGGCAAGCCAGCTCCCACTTTTTGCTCTGCGGTGCCCTCAATTTTTTCAATCAGCCAAAAAACTGAAAAATTAACTTGCGCACTAAACATTAGCGCTATACATTCGCCTCACCAACTACTTAGCGTGCAAATGTTTAGCGCTAAACATACAGAGGAACGCCCCATGCAAACGCTCTATACCGCAGTAGCCACCGCCACTGGCGGCCGTGATGGTCGCGCCGTTTCCAGCGACAATATCCTCGACGTCAAACTGTCGACTCCCAAGGAGTTGGGTGGCGCCGGTGGCCAGGCCACTAACCCCGAGCAATTGTTTGCTGCCGGCTACTCCGCCTGCTTTATCGGCGCACTGAAATTCGTTGCCAGCCAGACCAAACGCAAAATCCCGGATGACGCTTCGATCACCGCCCACGTTGGCATCGGCCAGATCCCTGGCGGCTTCGGCCTGGATATCGACCTGCATGTCAGCCTGCCGGGCCTGGCCCAAGATGACGCGCAAAGCCTGGTCGACGCCGCGCACCAGGTCTGCCCGTACTCCAACGCCACCCGTGGCAACGTTGATGTGCGCTTGCATGTAACGGTCTGAAAAACAGACGCCCATGAAAAAGCCCGACTCAAAGTCGGGCTTTTTTCGTATCGCCGGGGCCAGAATTACTTCTTGGCGCGACCTTTGTACGAACCACCTTCACGGGTGTCGATCTCGATCATATCGCCGATTTCGATGAAGTCTGCAACGCTCAGCTCGGTACCGTTCTTCAGTTTGGCAGGCTTCATCACCTTGCCGGAAGTGTCACCGCGAGCGGAACCTTCGGTGTAGTCAACCTGACGCACGATGGTGGTCGGCAGCTCTACGGAAACCAGGCGATCTTCGAAGAAGATAGCTTCGCAGACGTCTTCCATCCCTTCTTCGATGAACGGCAGAACGGCTTCGATATCTTCAGCGTTCAGCTCGTACATGGTGTAGTCGGTAGTGTCCATGAACGTGTAGGTGTCGCCGCTGATGAAGGACAGGGTCGCTTCTTTGCGGTCGAGGATTACGTCGTCCAGTTTGTCATCGGCGCTGTAGACGATCTCGGTCTTGTAACCGGTCAGCAGGTTCTTCAGCTTGGTCTTCATGATTGCGCTGTTACGACCAGACTTGGTGAACTCAGCTTTCTGAACCAGCCAAGGGTCGTTTTCGAGACGGATCACTGTACCGGGTTTCAGTTCTTTACCAGTTTTCATTGCGTATATCCGAAATTTGGATGGGATTGACAAAAATCAAGGTGGCGTATCATATCCAACTTTCATAAAACTGTACCAGCGCCGTCGCAAGATCAGCCTGCAAGCCTTGTTCCAGACACCACTTCTCAGCGTGCTGGGTGACCTCGGGCCAGTGTTCCAGCAGCATTTTCCAGGACTGTGCCATATCGCCATCAGCGTTCCAGGCTTGCCAGAGCGTGACGACGGCAGCCTTGGCGGCCGGTGAAAGTGCGGCAGTGTACAGTTCCAGGAAGGCATCGAGCTTGTCCAGGTGGATGTCTTCGTCCTGGCGGTAGATGTGCCATAGCATTGGCCTCCCCGCCCACTGGGCACGCACGAACGAGTCTTCGCCCCGTACGGCGTTGAATTCGCAGCACCATAGCAATCGGTCATATTGCTCCTGACGCACGAATGCAATGACCTGAACGGTCAGCGCGCCGCGCACCTGAATGTCTCCCGCCGACAAACTGCTCACCCCCAGCCAGCGTTGCACATCCCCCAGAATGCGCCCTTCCGGCACCAGCAAGTGCGTCCCACGCCCATCGGCTGCCAGCACGTCCAGCCAGCCGGCCAACCCGTCATTCTCATAGGCAAACAGCGACATCAAACGCGCGCCGGCCGTCGGAGCAACGCCCAGGCTTTGCAGGAACTGTTGCTGCGCGGCGGCGTCCTGTTGAAACGCCTGGCGTCGCTCCAACAAGCCGGCTTCACGCAACAGGCCGCCGGTGCCAGGGCGAAACCCGGGGAAGAAAAAGTATTTCTGCACGCCTTTGTACTTCACCGAAGGCAAGCGATGACAACCCACCACCCAGTCTTCAGCGCTGAGGTAATCCAGGTTCATCCACAATGGCGCACGTTCACACTCGGCCATGCGGTCCATGTACTGAGGCGGTAGCTGGCAAGCGAACGCAGCAATCACCACATCGGCCGGGTGCGCGCCTGGCCATTCGGCCGGCCAGTGACACACTTCGACGCCCTCTTGCCATTGCTGGCCCACCTGCACATCAATGTCCGGGCACATGCGTTCGAAGGCCCGCAGGTCATCGACCCACAAGCGCACGTCACAGCCATGCTCCACCACCAACTGCCGGGCCAGGCGCCAGGTCACGCCGATGTCGCCGTAGTTGTCGACGACACTGCAAAAAATATCCCAGCGGGCTTTCATTCCGGGCTCCATCGATCAAAGGTTCGATTGTCCGCATAAATGCGTGGATGCAGAAGGCTTGATCGCGATTATTCTGCACGGAGGCTGTGCGACAATCACCGTCATGCCGTCAATGCCTGCCAGGAGGCTCTTATGTCTGACCGTCCGTTATCGCTGCTCAAACTCTGCATCGCGATTGCCGCAGGCGTGTGGCTAGGGTTTATCGCCATTGCGCTGACCACCTGGCTGGCGTCTCGCTACCTGTTCCCCCAGAGCCTGGCGCCGGTGGCACAGGCGGTTCAGCAATTGGGCAAACCGGCGATGGTTGAGCCGCAGCCACCGAACCGTCTGTTCGAACAGTACCAACAGAACCTGCAAAAACAGGCACAACAACAGGCCCTGGACCAGGCCCGAAGCAACGCGCGTAACCTGTCCAACCCCAAATGCCAGTTCTGGCTGCAACAAGACCAGAACGCCCCCAATGAAAAGACGCGGGCCAATGTCCTGCAATTCTGCGATTGATGCCAGATACCGCCATGAATAAACACGCCGTGCTCCAGTTGATCCTGGAAAAGCTCACCGTCGACCTCGACATCGTCCAACGCGCCGCGCAGACCGCCTACGAAACCGCGACCCACGAAGAAAACATTGCCGAGAACAAATACGACACCCTCGGCCTGGAGGCTTCGTACCTGGCCACCGGGCAAGCCCGGCGAGTGGAGGAGATCAAGCAATCGCTGGTGCTGTGCCAGCAACTGCAGCTACGTGCATACGATGATCGACGCGGGATAGAGATAGGCACGCTGGTGGGCCTGGAAGACGAGGACGGTCGCCAGCAATGGCTGTTCCTGGCGCCGGATGCAGCGGGTTTGAAAGTGGATGTGGTCGGGCAACCGGTGACCGTCATCACGCCGCGCTCGCCGTTGGGCAAAGGCCTGTTGGGCAAGCGTATCGATGAAGAGGTGGAGATTCTGGTGGCCGGCGCTCGGCAGTACTTTACGGTTACCGAGGCCAGATAACCTACACCCCTGTAGGAGCGAGCTTGCTCGCGAAGAAACGCAAGGGTGCTGCATGCTACCTGGCGCCCCGCGTTAACGTTGGCGATCTTCGCGAGCAAGCTCGCTCCTACAGGGTCACCGCGGTCAGTGGACGGGCAATTCAACGCCGTCGAACAACTCTTCCAGCTCTTGCTTGTTGTGGCACTGGATCGCCTTGGCCATCACTTCACGGGTCAGGTGCGGTGCGAACTTCTCGATGAAGTCGCACATGAAGCCGCGCAGGAAGGTACCGCGACGGAAACCGATCTTGGTCACGCTGGACTCGAACAATTCGCTGGCATCCAGCACCACCAGGTCTTTGTCCAGGTTGGTGTCGACCGCCATCTTGGCGACGATCCCGACGCCCAGGCCCAGGCGAACATAGGTCTTGATCACGTCGGCATCGGCAGCGGTGAACACCACCTTGGGCGTGAGGCCGCGATGGCTGAACGCTTCGTCGAGCTTGGAACGGCCGGTAAAGCCGAACACGTAGGTCACGATCGGGTATTCAGCCAAGGCTTCCAGGGTCAGCTTCGGCAGCTTGGCCAAAGGGTGCCCCTGGGGCACAACCACGCAGCGGTTCCAACGGTAGCAGGGCATCATTACCAGGTCGCCGAACAATTCCAGGGCCTCGGTGGCGATGGCAAAATCGACGGTGCCGTCAGCGGCCATTTCGGCAATCTGCATCGGCGACCCCTGGTGCATGTGCAGCGCTACGTCCGGGTATTGCTTGATGAAATCACGGATCACCGGCGGCAATGCATAGCGCGCCTGGGTGTGAGTGGTGGCGATCGACAAGGTGCCTTTCTTCTCGTTGGAGAACTCCTGGGCGATCTGCTTGATGCTTTCGACTTTACGCAGGATCTCGCCGGCGGTGGTGATGATGCGCTCGCCAGCTGGAGTGACGCGGGTCAAGTGTTTGCCGCTGCGTGCGAAGACTTCGACGCCCAACTCGTCTTCGAGCAGGCGGATCTGCTTGCTGATACCAGGCTGCGAGGTATAGAGGCTTTGAGCGGTAGCGGAAACGTTGAGGTCGTGGTGCGCCACTTCCCAGATGTAGCGCAGTTGTTGAAGCTTCATATGAATCCCTCAAAGCAGATAGACGCCACGGGTATCAGCGACGGTATATAACTATATTAAAGGTTTAACGGATAAATCTAGAACTTTTTATCGTTTTTACCGATCAACTATCGTCACTGCGCCGACGCTGCAGCGACGGCACCAGGTAAACCGGCACCGGGGACAACTGCAACACCCGTGCGGCGGTACGCCCAAGGGGGACGGCCACGCCGGTTGCCTGGCTATGACTGCCTACGACCAGCAAGTCGACGGACAGTTTTCGCAACTGGTCGAGAATCACCTCGCAAGGGTCCCCCTGGATAACCTTGACCGAGCGAATCCATTGCAGGTCCTGTTCCCCTTCCTCCCACTCCTCGCGAAAGCTGTCCAGCACGCGCTGTTCAATCGTCGCCATCACCGTGCTCAGCCCCTTGCTCTGCCATTCGCTCAAGGCGGTTTCATCAAGGTAGCTCTGCAACACCGATTCGGCGAACAAGCCAATGGGCTCGACCACGTGGATCACATACAGGTCAGCCTTGAACGTTCGCGCCAGCGCCACTGCATGTTGCATCACATAGGGTGCATACAGACCGAGGTCCGTGGCAAACAGCATCGAGCGAATCATAAAACCTCCTGGACTGCCAGGATGGCGGGAATTGAATGAGCTTAGCAGCTAGCTCTCGGTCTGGATTCTCAACTCATTGCTGATGCCATGGGGCACGTGCCCGGTGGCCACTACCTCCCTGGCTTTCTCGCAATGGCCGGCCTGGTCATCGAAAAACACATCGGCGGCAAAGGCTTCCAGAAACGCGGATTTTTCCAGGCCACCGAGGAACAGCGACTCGTCCAGGCGGATATCCCACTCGCGCAACGTGCGGATCACGCGTTCATGGGACGGTGCCGAACGTGCGGTGACCAATGCGGTACGGATCGGGCAGGCCTCATCGGCAAACTCGCGTTGCAACAGGTTCAGTGCCGCCAGGAAGCCCTTGAACGGACCGCCGTGCAAAGGCTGGCGCGCCGACTCTCGCTCGCTGGCCTGGAAGGCTGCCAGCCCGCCGGCCTGGTAGACACGCTCGGACGCATCGGAGAACAGCACGGCATCGCCATCGAATGCGATGCGCAGCTCTTCGCTGGAAGCGCGGCGCGGGCCGCCGGACAAAATCGTCGCGGCCGCAAACCCGGCATCGAGGGCACTGCGCACATCTTCAGCATGGGTGGAGAGAAACAGATGACAACCGAAGGCGGCCAAATAGGGATAGGGACTACGCCCGCCTACAAAAGCGGCGCGGGAAATATCCAGGCCGTAATGCTGGATCGAGTTGAACACCCGCAGCCCGGTATCGGCACTGTTGCGCGACACCAACACCACCTCGACCCGCGCACGCCCCAGGCTGGCATTCAGGCTCAGCAGCTTCTTGACCAGCGGGAAGGCATCGCCAGGCTCGAGGGTTTCTTCCTCGTGCTCGATCTGGTATTTGCGGTAAGCCTCGACCCCTTCAGCCAGATAAACCTTGTGGCTGTCACTCAGGTCGAACAGCGCTCGTGAGGAAATCGCCAGCACCAGTTTGTCAGCCAATCCCTTCACCATGGTAGTTCCCCCCAATCAGCGGTTGTGCCGATCAATAAAACTCAAGGCCTGATAGAGCGCCTGCATGCGTGGCAGTTCGCAACCGGCCGCTTTGGCAGCGGCCAAGGGGCGGGCGTAGATGGCCGCCAGCTCCAGCGGCCGCTTGTGCAGATGGTCGTGGTACATGCTGGGCAGGTAGTCGTCCATGGTTTCTGTCATGGCGAACATCTGCCCAGCGTAACTGGCAGGAATTTCATGCCCGCAGGCATGAGCGCCCTGCACCACCTCGGCCATCAGCGCCTGGATCAACTCGCGGCTGGACTCATCTGCCATCATGGCCGTGGTGCCCGTACCCAGCAACACAGAGAGGCCATTGAACGGCACGTTCCAGACCAGCTTGTGCCAACGCGCCAGATGCACATTGGCCATGGCCTGGGACTCGATGCCAGCTTGATGAAACAGCCCGGCACCGGCTTCGACAATCGCCTGTTGCTGCACCTCGTCGTTGGCCGCCGCGCCACTGTGATAGCCCAGGTTGACCCGGCCCAGCGCCTGATGCTCGACCACACCGGGGGCCGAGCGATGCACACCGATGTAGCACAGGCCGCCCAACAGATGCAGCGACGGCGGCAGGTGTTCACGCAGGCTGTCTTCCACATCGAGGCCGTTTTGCAAGAGCACCACTTTGGCGTCCGGCGCCGCCACCTGGGCGATGGTTGGCGCCAGGTCCACATTGCCGGTGGACTTGGTGCCCACCAGTAGCCAGTCGCACGGCGGCATGTCGGCGGCGCTGGCATAGGCCTGCACCGGATGCAGGTGCAGTTGCCCATGCACCGTACTGTTGACGTGCAGGCCATGCCTGCTCACCGCGGCATATTCGCTGCGCAACAGGAAATGCACATCGAAGCCGGCACGCGCCAGCATCAGTCCGTAGTAACCACCAATGGCACCGGTACCGATAATGCCAATGCGTGGCGACGGGGCTGCAACTGCTGTCATGGCAAATCCTCTGGTATTCGATTGAGCGCCTGGTTTACGCATTCGGCGAGGTCGGATGCTGTAAGACGTGCCTGTAATTGCCCAAGGAATTGACCCTCGCACACCAAGAACAACGCCGGCAAATGAAAGATCTGGTAGCGTTCCACCGCACCGCCGTTGTGCCCGGCATCCACCCAGCACACGCGGTCCACCGGCAAGTGCCAGCCAGGCAACTGCTGGCGTGCCCAGCGGCAACTGGCACAACCGACACTGGTGAACACTACCAGCGAAATACCTGGCAATCCCAGCAATTGCTGGTCAATATCCAGGTCGGTCAATTCCAGTTCCTTCACTATACTGCTGCCATTGCCGTCAACTGGACGGCGCTCGGAGTCCGTGTACATGGGTCGTTTTTTACCTCACCCTGATGATGTCGCTGTCGAGTTGATCCAACGTCCCTCTCCCGCCCTGCCCCGCCAACGCCTGCATACTATCGGCCGCGGCGGCGTCGCCTGCAATTGGCCACGTGCCTGGCGCGCCGGCACGGCGGTTGATCTGCATATCCCTTCCCTGGGGCCCAGCGCCCGTTATCCGGGCTATGTCGCCTGGTGCCGCAAAGTCGAACAGGGCTATCGCATCGGTATTTGCTTTACCGATGAACACGCCTTGTTCGGTGCGCGAATGGGTGAGCAAGTGTGCCAGATCGAGCGTTACTGCCGCCTGCACGAAGATGCCGAGCCAACGCCTGCGCAACTTGAAGCCATGGCCCGTGACTGGGTGTCGCGCCATGCTGGCGAGTTCTCCCATGAGGCGATTGTGTAGCCAGCGCTGGATTAAACCGGGCTTTGCCCATTGTCGCGGGCCCGTGTTACGCGCTAAGGTTCCTCCCCCCTGCATTCAAATCATGCTGTGCCCGCCGCACGGGGATAGCTGGCGGCCGGCACCCGTGACCCTGGCGAGTAACACGATGGCTGATTTACCGATCAATGACCTTAACGTTGAATCCAACGAGACCCTGATCACCCCCGATCAGCTCAAGCGCGAAATCCCCCTGAGCGACGCTGCCCTGCAGACCGTCACCAAGGGCCGCGAAGTCATCCGTGACATTCTCGACGGCACCGACCACCGCCTGTTCGTGGTGATCGGGCCCTGCTCTATCCACGACCTCAAGGCCGCCCACGAATATGCCGAGCGCCTCAAGGTGCTGGCGGCAGAGGTGTCCGACACCTTGTACCTGGTCATGCGCGTGTATTTCGAGAAACCGCGTACCACCGTCGGCTGGAAAGGCTTGATCAACGACCCATACCTGGACGACTCCTTCAAAATCCAGGATGGCTTGCACATCGGTCGCAAGCTGCTGCTGGACCTGGCTGAAATGGGCCTGCCCACCGCAACCGAAGCCCTCGACCCGATCTCCCCGCAATACCTGCAGGACCTGATCAGCTGGTCGGCCATCGGCGCACGTACCACCGAATCCCAGACCCACCGCGAAATGGCGTCCGGCCTGTCCTCGGCCGTAGGCTTCAAGAACGGCACCGACGGCGGCCTGACCGTGGCGATCAATGCGCTGCAATCAGTCTCCAGCCCTCACCGTTTCCTGGGTATCAACCAGGAAGGCGGCGTGTCCATCGTGACGACCAAGGGCAACGCCTACGGTCACGTGGTGCTGCGTGGCGGCAATGGCAAGCCCAACTATGACTCGGTCAGCGTCGCATTGTGCGAACAGGCACTGAACAAGGCCAAGATCAAGCCAAACATCATGGTTGACTGCAGCCACGCCAACTCCAACAAAGACCCGGCGTTGCAGCCGCTGGTGATGGAGAACGTTGCCAACCAGATCCTGGAGGGCAACCAGTCGATCATCGGCTTGATGGTCGAGAGCCATTTGAACTGGGGTTGCCAGGCAATTCCAAAAGACTTGGCCGATTTGCAATACGGCGTGTCGATCACCGATGCCTGCATCGACTGGTCGGCCACTGAGACCACCCTGCGCAGCATGCATGCCAAACTCAAGGACGTGTTGCCCCAGCGCAAACGCACCTGAGCCAATACCTGTTTCGCGCACACAAAAACGCCGGGCCAAGCCCGGCGTTTTTTATTGGCAACTGGTCAGTTACAACTTCGCAGCATGGCGCTGGTGGCGCTCCATATAGCGTTCGACATAGGAGCATGAGGGGATCACCGTGTAGCCAGCCTCTTCGGCAAACTTCAAGGCTTCCTCGGTCAATGCAGCCGCAATGCCTCGCCCCCGCAGTGCGTTGGGCACGAAGGTGCGATAGATATCCAGGGTCTGCTTCCCGAGGTCCATGTAGGTCAGGTAGGCACGATGACCGTCCACATTGGTCTCGAACTGATGACCAGCCTGGTCATGGTGGATGGACAACGCCTCGCTCATCACTACTCCTCGCGGGTCTGAATTAACGACCCTACCTTACCGATGTTTTTCCGGCGAAGGAACATCTACGCCACCCCGTGCCGGTTTCGACAGCGAGAAAACCGTGAGCGCTCACAACCAGCACATAGGGAATAGTAGGCACCAATCCTGAAATTGCTCAAGGCGCACTCGTCATCCCCTGCCGCTGGTGGATATAGAAAGGGCCTCGATCAACCGGTGACCGATAGCCTGAACATTGCCGGCAGTTGAACCTTGAGACGAACTGGCGCACTTAAAGTCACCTCTAGATGCGCGAAAGATGCCTTGCGCAGTAAAGCCAAGCGCAACCAAAGTGCCCCGCTTCGTTATATAAAATTTCATCTGTTTACAAGGCTTAACACATGCGGGCCGGCCCTTTCAGCCTGGATCCAATGTTCGTCGAGGTGCAAAAATCTGGACAGTTTTCATACAGACCGCCAAAAGATTAGCCAAAATAGATTCAGCACAAGAATTTTTTTTGCTTCTTGCGCAACGTCAGTTTACTTACTACAAGTAATGGGTAGTATGTACGCCGGCTATTAGCTCACTCTGAGAAAGTAGCCATTAAATTGAAAGTCCTTGAAGGGGAACACGATGAACAACGTTCTGAAATTCTCTGCTCTGGCTCTGGCCGCAGTTCTGGCTACCGGTTGCAGCAGCGTCTCCAAAGAAACCGAAGCTCGTCTGACTGCAACTGAAGACGCAGCAGCTCGCTCCCAGGCCCGTGCAGACGAAGCCTACCGTAAAGCTGATGAAGCTCTGGCTGCTGCTCAAAAAGCACAACAGACTGCTGACGAAGCTAACGAGCGCGCTCTGCGCATGCTTGAAAAAGCAAGCCGCAAGTAATAATCCTTCGGGGTTGTTATCAAGCCGATCCATTTATGGGTCGGCTTTTTTTTGCCTTTGATTTGGCATGTGGGAGCGGGCTTGCTCGCGAAAGCGGTGGATCAGTCAACATCAATGTTTGCTGGGCCGACGTCTTCGCGAGCAAGCCCGCTCCCACAGGGATATTCGCTCAGGCTTATTATTGAAGATCGAGCGGGGTGCTGGACGCCACAGGTGCGCCGCCTGGCACTCCAATTTCAGTCGGCAAGCCATCCTCGGCGGCGACCACATCACGCACCTGGTCCCAGTTGACGCGCAGGTTATTGGACAGGTCTTCACGCTTGAGCAACGCATTGATGACAGCGGTGTGCTTGTCGACCACCGATGGCGTACCGTCATCGTTCAACGGCGTGTGAGCCTCAAGGTAAACCTTGCCACCACTGCTGCCGAACTTGTACGCGTCATTGATGATGCGCACTGACGTGCCTACCGGCACCATGCCCGCCATTTCCAACACGTTGTTATTGAACATGCGGAAGCAGCCGTGGCTGGTGCGCGTGCCGATACCAAACTTCATGTTGGAGCCGTGAATCAGGTAACCCGGCGTGCCCAGGGTGAACTTGAAGGGCCCCAGCGGGTTGTCCGGGCCGGCAGGCACCACGTTGGGCAGCGGGTCACCGTTGGCGGCGTGTTCGGCCTTGATCGAGGCCGGTGGCGTCCAGGTCGGGTTCGGCGTCTTGGCGATGATACTGGTATGGGCGATCGGCGAACCCCAGCCTTCCCGGCCAATGCCCAGGGGGAAGGTATAGACGACGTTTTGGCCTTTTGGATAGTAGTAGAGCCGGTATTCCGCCAGGTTGATCACAATGCCTTCCCGCGGCCCGGGCGGCAGGATAAAGCGTGTCGGCAGCACAATCTCGGTGCCCGCCCCCGGCAACCAGGCATCGACACCCGGGTTGGCCGCAACCATTTCCGAATAGCCCAGGTCGTAGGTGGTGCCAAGGTCGGCAAAGGTGTCTTCGTACTTGGCCTTGATCACTTGGACCTGGCCAACAATGTCCTCACCGGGCGGCGGCAAGGGCAACTGCAAGGCCGCCGCCGAACCCGCCGCACAAAGCGCAGCAAGAGACAGGCAGCAGGTGACGACGGAAAGGCGCGACAACATCCGGAAAATCCTTCGCAAGACGACGGGTGGGGAAAAATTGATTGTATACGGCTTCGCAGTGCCAAGCTTCAAGCTGTTTTACAGCTCGAAGCGCAGCTCCGGCCAGATCGGCGGAGTGCCGCGCTTTTGCGATTCGAGAATTGCCCGGCATAACGGGCAGAGTCGCTGGTCTTGGAAAATCGAGCGGTTGACCGATGACCAGCGTGGCTGTGCCGGCAATAGAGTGCCGCAGAGCGTGCGATCGATCGAGCCGCCCAGTTCCAATTGACGCGCCACCAAATGCACCCGCACTTCCTGGCAGGCGAACAGGTCCAGCTGCTCGTCCGGCTCGATCAGTTGGTAGTTAAACAGGGACCAGGCAGGGCGCGACATCGAGGGCTCCAAATCGGGGGGGCGCCACCTTAGCCGAAAGCCTGCCGGTAGAAAAGCGTCATAACAGCGGTTTTAGCGTTGGCCAGACATTTTCCAGCAACTTGTCTTGCGCCGCGACTGCCGGGTGTAGCCCGTCAGCCTGCATCAACTCCGGATGGCCACCCACGCCCTCGAGGAAAAACGGCACAAACGGCACCTTTTCTTTCTGTGCCACATCACCGAATACCTTGGCAAAGGCTTCGACATAGCGCTTGCCGTAATTGGGCGGAATCTGCATGCCCAACAGCAGCACCTTGGCGCCGCTGTCCCGGGACTGCTGGATCATCGAAGCAAGATTTTGTTGCAATTGCGCAGGCGGCTGGCCGCGCAACCCATCGTTGCCACCCAACTCGATCACCACAACGTCGGGTTTGTGCGTTGCAAGCGCCGCGGGCAGCCGCGCGAGGCCTCCCGCGCTGGTGTCGCCACTGATGGAAGCATTGACCACTTTATCGTCAAAACCCTCCTGCTTGAGCCGTTGCTCCAGCAACGCAACCCACCCTTTGCGGGTATCCAGGCCGAAACCGGCACTGATACTATCGCCAACGATCAGGACTGTACCCGCCGCTGCGTTCTGGGCCATGCACATCAAGGCCAGGCCAGCACTCAAAAACCACACTCGCATCGGATTCTCCATGGGCGCAAGCATTCTCACCGCGCGAAACCTTAGCAAAGTGGTTCCCAGCGCGGAAGGTGAACTGACTATCCTGCACGAACTGAGCCTGGAACTGAACAAGGGCGATAGCCTGGCTATCGTCGGTAGCTCCGGTTCCGGCAAATCCACGCTACTGGGCCTGCTGGCCGGCCTCGACTTGCCCAGCAGCGGCGAAGTCACCCTGGCCGGGCAAGCCCTGAGCACCCTCGACGAAGACCAGCGCGCACGCATCCGTGCCGAACATGTGGGCTTCGTATTCCAATCCTTCCAATTGCTCGACAGCTTGAATGCACTGGAAAACGTGATGCTGCCGCTGGAGCTGGACGGTCGCCAGGACGCCCGCGAGCGAGCCAAACACCTGCTGGAGCGCGTAGGCCTGGGCCAGCGCCTGACCCACTCGCCCCGTCAGCTGTCCGGTGGCGAACAACAACGCGTGGCGATAGCCCGCGCGTTTGCCGCCGAACCGGACGTGCTGTTTGCCGACGAGCCCACCGGCAACCTCGACAGCCACACTGGCGAGCGCATCAGCGATCTGCTGTTCGAGTTGAATAAAGAGAGCGGTACGACCCTGGTACTGGTCACCCACGACGAGCGCCTGGCCCACCGTTGCCGACGCCTGATCCGCCTTGAAGCCGGCCTGATGGTCGCGCCCCTGGAGCCTTGATGGCACGTTTGCCGCTATTGCGTCTGTTCAGCCTTGCCATGCGTCAGTTACTGCGCGATGCCCGCGCCGGCGAATTGCGCGTGCTGTTCTTTGCCCTGCTGGTGGCCGTGGCTGCCAGCACCGCCATCGGCTACTTTGGTGCACGCCTCAACGGCGCCATGCTGCTGCGCGCCACCGAATTCCTCGGCGCCGACCTGGTGCTCGAAGGCAGCTCGCCGGCCCGGCCCGAGCAAATCAAATCCGGGACCGAACTGGGCCTGGATCACGCTCGTATCGTGGAGTTCTCCAGCGTTATCGCCACCGATAATGGCATCCAGCTCTCCAGCATCAAGGCGGTCAACGAGCAGTACCCCTTGCGCGGCGAGCTTAAAAGCAGCACCGAGCCATTCGGTACGCAAACCCCTGGCGGTGGTCCCAAACCCGGTGACGCCTGGGTGGAAGCACGATTGCTGACGGCGCTGGGCCTGAAAATCGGCGACAGCATCGATGTCGGCATGAAGACCCTGCGCCTGGCGCGCATCCTGACCTACGAGCCCGACCGGGCCGGGAACTTCTACAGCCTCACGCCCAGGGTCATGATCAACCTGGCGGACCTGGACGCCACCGGTGTCGTCCAGCCAGGCAGCCGTGTGAGCTACCGCGAACTATGGCGTGCGCCACAAGGCAGCACTGCGCTGCAAACCTATCGCGACCTGGTCAAACCGGGCCTGGCTGCCAACCAGCGGCTGCAGGACTCCCGCGATGGCAACCAGCAAATCGGCGGCGCGCTGGGCAAGGCCGAACGTTACCTGAACATGGCCAGCCTGGTGGCCGTGCTGCTGGCTGGCGTGGCCGTGGCGCTGTCGGCCAACCGCTTCGCCAGTCGACGTTTCGATGCCAGCGCGTTGTTGCGCTGCCTGGGCCTGTCGCGCCGTGAAGCCATGCTGCTGTTCAGCCTGCAACTGAGCGTGCTGGGCTTGCTGGCGAGCCTGGCCGGCGCCCTGCTCGGCTGGCTGGCGCAATTTGGCCTGTTCTACTTCCTGCACGACCTGTTGCCCGCCGACGTACCGCCAGGCGGGTTGCTGCCGGCTGTTGCCGGGATCGGCACCGGGCTGGTCGCCCTCGCCGGCTTCGCCCTCCCACCGCTGGCCGCACTGGGCCGGGTACCGCCGCTGCGGGTATTGCGCCGCGACTTGCTGCCTATTCCTTCAAGTACTTGGATGGTCTACGGCGCGGCACTGTTTGCCTTGGGCCTGATCATGTGGCGCCTGAGCCTGGACCTGGTATTGACCTTCGCATTACTCGGTGGCGGTGTAGTCGCTGCGCTGCTCCTGGGTGGCTTGCTGCTGTTGTTGCTACAGAGCCTGCGGCGGTTACTGGCTCGCGCCTCCCTGCCATGGCGCCTGGGCCTGGGCCAATTGTTGCGTCACCCGTTGGCGGCAGCGGGCCAATCCCTGGCCTTTGGCTTGATCCTGTTGTCCATGGGGTTGATCGCGCTGTTGCGGGGCGAATTGCTCGACACCTGGCAAAACCAGTTGCCCAAGGATGCGCCCAACTACTTCGCGCTGAATATCCTGCCAGCCGACAAGGACGCCTTTGGCGCCCGGCTGCTGGACGTCCAGGCACAAGCAGCGCCGCTCTACCCGGTGGTGCCAGGGCGCTTGATCAGCATCAATGGCGAAGCCGTGCAGGAGATTGTCAGCAAGGACTCCAGTGGCGACCGTGCCACTCAACGTGACCTGAGCCTGACTTGGGCAGCCGACCTGCCAGCGGGTAACGTCCTGACGGCAGGTACCTGGTGGTCGGCGCAACCCACTGACGGGGTTCCTGGCGTGTCGGTGGAAGCCAAAGTGGCCGAGAGCTTGAAGCTCAAGCTCAACGACCATCTGTTGTTCACCATCGGCGGGGAAAACCGTGAAGCGCGGGTCACCAGCCTGCGCACCATCAACTGGGATAACTTCCAGCCCAACTTCTTCATGATTTTCCAACCGGGCACCTTGAAGGATCTGCCGGCGACCTACCTGACAAGCTTCTATCTGGCTCCCGGCCATGACCAACAGATCGTCGACCTCTCACGGGCCTTCCCGGCGGTGACTATCCTGCAGGTCGAGGCCCTGCTGGAGCAGTTGCGCAGCATCCTTGCCCAAGTAACGCTGGCAGTCGAATACGTGCTGTTGTTTGTCCTCGCGGCGGGCATGGCGGTGTTGTTCTCTGGCCTGCAGGCCACCCTGGATGAACGAATCCGCCAAGGTGCATTGCTACGCGCCTTAGGTGCCGAGCGTAAGTTGCTGGTCAAGGCCCGACGCATTGAGTTCGGCCTGCTGGGCGCCGTCAGCGGCTTGTTGGCGGCACTGGGCACCGAACTGGTGACCTGGGTGCTGTACCGCTATGCATTTGACCTGGCGTGGCATCCCCACCCGTGGTTGTTACTGCTGCCCATAATCGGTGCCTTGCTGATTGGCGCTGCCGGGGTATTTGGCACGCGCCGCGCACTGAATGCCAGCCCGCTGACCGTTCTGCGCGAAAGCTGACCCCCGATGGCGCGTACTCTGCCAAGGGTACGTGCCATCAGGCCGGCTTTACATATTCGATCTTGGTGATCCACCAGCACACCTCTCCGCCTGGGGTCTGTACGACTGCCTCGTCATCCACCTCCTTGCGCAGCAGGGCCCGTGCCATGGGTGAGTCGATGGAGATGTAATCCATACGGTCGTAGATCTCGTCATAACCCACGATGCGAAAACGCTTGGCCTCGCCCTGTTCGTTTTCGATTTCGACCCATGCGCCGAAAAACACCTTTCCCTCCTGCTCGGGCATGTACTCCACCACCCGCATGTCTTCCAGGCGTTTGCGCAGGTAACGCACCCGTCGGTCGATCTCGCGCAGCAGCTTCTTGTTGTACTGGTAATCGGCGTTTTCACTGCGATCTCCCAGGGAGGCTGCCCAGGTCACTTTGCGCGTGGTATCCGGACGTTTTTCACGCCATAGGTAATCCAGCTCTTTTTTCAGCGCTTCATGACCCTCTTTGGTAATCAGCTTGGTACTCAAACGCTCACATCCCCAGGCAATGTCTAATGATGCCGATACGCCAGGGCATCATGCCCAGGCAGCGGCTGGCTGGGACTGATGATAAATGAACCCTGGAAAGTATCCAGGCCGGCGCCCCCTGTAACCTCACCCATGGCCCTCCAGGACTTGATCCAACTCAAGCAGCATGCCCTGCATGCGCTGGCGCATGCCGGACAACTGCAACATCATCATTGTCAGCTTTTCGGCTTTCTGACTGACCTCCAACCCCTGCTTCTGCAAATAGGTATGGCGCTGCTCAAGTTCACGGCCTTTTTCATCCAGTTGGCTCTGCTGCTGTTGCAGGGACGCCTGCCACTGTTCAAGCATCTGCTCTTTCTCGAGGACGGCGCATTTTTTTTGCGTCAACTCTTGGGCGACCTTGGCCAGATTGCTCAGCGCGCTGTCCATTTCAAGCAAAGAGGTATGCTCCAGGTGGGCAGGCGGGTCCAAGTGGTCGGGCTCGGGTGGCTCCAGCCGCAGGTTGTTTGGCTCAAACTGGCTGTCATTTTGTTCATCCGGGACAGGCGGCGCACTGGTCTTGACCTGCAACTGCGGTATCGCGGCCAGCGACTGCGCCGGCTCTTCAAAGGTGTCTTCATCCACAGGCTGCGGCACAGCCGTGGGTGCGCGCGGATTTCGGGGAGGCGCAACCATTTGCGACGAAAAGCGAATGGACGGCACGATCACTGCGCTGCTTTCGATCGCAGGCAACGCCGGCGCAGACATACCCAAGGTGATCACCTTCATGACCAATGCCTTCTTGATGATCACCGAGTGATGATCCTCGGGCCTGGCAGGCGGCAGCCGGCAGCCCTTCAAGTCAATAAAGTGAAAGGGAACCTCAGCGTCGCCAATCGAGCTTGCCTTCGAACCTGACGCGGCCGCCATCATCAGGATCTGCTTGAAGACCTGCATCGCTGATTGCAGGTCCTCTTTTGAATCAACCCCCCCCAGAAAATAGCGTTCGAGCTTTTTACGTAATACCGCGATATAGACCCGGGAGTGACCGGGTTCGGTCTCCTCATCCAGGCTATACACGAGAAAGTTGGACCCGGTTTGCGTGACAGCGAACCCACACAGCAACGCGCCGTTAACGGGCGCGTCTTCGTCGTTACGTTCAAGAACAAGAGTACGTAGAAGCATCATGGCAATCAGGCCTCATTACAAAAGAAAAAACCTTATATAAACACCAGATAAACATCCGAGCTTTAATAAGTCTTCCAAACAAAACAATTGTTTCAGCGAATTATCGAGCCGAACGTAGGATTCTTCTTATTAGTTACGTCTCGCGTTCCCAAGCCACTTTATTGAACGTACCCTTTTTAAAGCTCTCTCCCATACGGCCGGCACCTCTCACACGCCCTGCAAAACTTATTCGGTAAAAATATGATCGAGATAAGCAACTTGACAAAACAGCTGGGCAAAAAAAGCGTTATCACCAACCTCTCCTTCTGCGCCCAGCGCCAGGAGTGTGTGGCCCTGCTGGGAGAGAGTGGTGCAGGAAAAACAGCACTGCTGAGTTTGATTGCCGGGGCAATCAAACCTACTTCAGGACAAATCACTATCCAAGGCTTCAGTACCCAGACCCATTCACTCCAAGCCAAAAAAGTCGTTGGCTATCAACTCCAGGACGGCCTCAATCATCACAGGATGTCCGTCAGGCATATGCTCAATTTTATTGCCGCTATTCGCGGTTTGAGCGGTGTTGAAAAGCGCAGTCGAGTCGAGCAAGTAGTCACGCGACTGGAACTGCTGCCCGTGCTCAACTGCCCGATCGATGTGCTTCCACTTGGCTTGAAGCGCAGAGTCGCAATGGCCCAGGCACTCCTGCACTCCCCAAGCCTGCTTCTGCTGGATGAGCCTACGGAGGGACTATGCCCTGATCAACGGCTCAAGTTCAGGGCACTCATCCAATCCCTGACCGAGGAAATGACGATCATCATCGCCTCCCGCCGTTATCAAGAGTTAGCGGATACCTGCACCCGTGCCTTGGTCATCGCCGACGGCCGCCTGGTGGCCGACGCTTCACTGCCGGATTTGCAACGCAGTTCCCGGCATTTCCAAGCGGTGACCCTGGCGGCGGACACCCCGCTGGATTTGCTGGCGCTTGCCGTATTACCTGGCGTCGCAGGCATCGAAGAAGACCGGCATGCCCCCGGCAAGGTGACTGTTCTGGCCATGCCCGGGCACTCCATCTTCCCTTCAATCAACGCGCTCATCACCCACCGTGGCTGGAACATAACGTCAATGAATCTGGAGCCGGGTCGCCTGAACGATGTCGTTCACCATCTGAGCCATGAGGTAAATCCTTGAGACTGCTAGCCATCATTTTCAAACGACAACTCGCCAGCTTTGCCTCGTCACCGAGCACTTATCTGAGTGTGGCGGTTTTTCTCGTGCTGGGTGCGACGCTGGGGTTGCACAGCCATCACTGGCTGGAACAAAACAGCAGCGATTTGCAGGCGTTCTTCGAACTGCATCCTTGGCTCTATCTGCTACTGGTACCGATTTTATCGACGCAGTTATGGTCAGACGAATCCAATACCGGCTTTTGCGACACATTGAAATCCTTACCCGTCACTCCGACGCAGCGAGTGGTTGGAAAGTTTATGGCGGCATGGATCGTCTGTGGCATCGCTTTGATGCTTAATTTCCCTTGGGTGATGGCTGTCAATTACCTTGGCACCCCCGACAATACCGTTATCGCATCACAGTTCTTCGCCAGTTGGTTATTGGCGGGAAGCTATCTCTCTGTAGGTTGCTTTGCCTGTGTGCTGACGAACCAACGCGTTATGATTTCCCTCTTGACGCTGTGCTTGTTGCTGGCCGCCAGTGGGATATCTTCAATGTTGGATGCACTGGAACAGCAGACCCCCATATGGATTATCGACAGTTTGATATCCCTTGATCCGATTTCCCGCTTCAGCGCGATGGATAACGGCAAGTTGACATTGCATGACTGCCTGTACTTCATAAGCATGATCTTGGCTTTTCTGTTTGCGACCACCCTCACACTCAACTACAGAAACAGCTGACATAGGAACGCCACTGATGGGATCCGCTTTTCGCGCGGGTATGACATTGATCGTCATATCACTACTGTTTCTGGCATTCAATTTAGTCTGGGTACCCAAACTGCCAACTGTCCGTTGGGACTTTTCCCAAGAAAACACCCACACCCTATCGCCATCGGCGCGGCAATTACTCGTTTCACTTGAAAGCCAACTGGACTTATATTTCTTCAACACCCTCAATGCACCGCAAAAAAAACCGGTATTGAAACGTTATGGCCGGCGCGTGGAAGACTTGCTCAAGGAATTCGAAAAAGCTGCCAACGGCATGATCAACTTACATATTATCAACCCCACCCCGTTCTCTGAGGACGCCTATAAAGCCAGCTTGTTTGGCCTTGATGACACACAAGGATTCCTTGGCCTTATCGGTACGCGTGCCGGCCAGGGCGCCCAACGCATCCAAGCGTTCAGCCCTGAGCATGAATCATTGCTCGAGTATGAAATCAGCCACCTGATCTACAAGTTGATGCACCCTGATCGCCCCACTGTTGGCCTACTGTCGGGACTGCCCTTGGACAAATCGGCCGGTGGGTTACTGGAGTTGATGCGCGAGCAATTCAGTGTGGTGGAATTGGCAGCGAACATCACCCAAGTACCGCCCTCCATGAACACACTGATGGTTGTACAGCCACACGCTCTATCTGGTCGAGCCCTATATGCCCTTGAGCAATGGGTACTCAAAGGCGGCAAGCTGATGATGTTCATCGACCCGGTGAGCGAGATAGGCGCCGACGCCATATCCACAAACGCCAGGCTGGATGCGCTGCTGACCGCATGGGGTATCCAGATGCCTGCGGACAAGTTGCTGGTCGATAATCTTTATGCCTCATCAGCAACGCCCGACACCGGAATGCCCGCGGTACTGCACCCGGCCAGGCTACATCTGCCAAGGCAGGCAATGACCAGGTCGGATATCAGCACCTGGGGACTGCATTCGGTCATCGTATCGAGCAGCGGCGCGCTCTCCTTGGCCCCCAAAAGCCGCTCGCTGTTGACCCCGCTTCTGCTGAGCTCACGCCAATCGGCATTGGTGGACGCAGAACGCTTTGCTTCCGCTACCACGTTCGACTCACTCATAGATGAATCAGCGACTTCAGGACAGCGCCATGTCATCGCCGCCCGCCTTGACGGGCCCGCTTATTCAGCGTTTCCCGACGGCCTGGAGGGCCAGCCGCCCGGGCTGCAGAGGGCAGAACAGATCCAGATGGTGATCGTGGCCGACACGGACTTGCTCGCGGACACGCTCAACAACGCCCTACCCAACGGCAACGCGCAGTTTGTATTGAACACTTTGGATAATCTGGCGGCGCCCGAGGCACTCAGAAATATTCAATCCCGTGTGATGCGCCAACCATTGCGCAGGCTAGAACACATGCGCGACGAAGCCGCACAGGCTTATCGCAAAAGTGCGACTGCGATGGAGCGACGACTTGAGCAGACAGAACAAGCATGGCGCAGGTTGAACCCACCCCACACCAGCCTCATGACTCAAGCGGTGGATACCACTACCCAGTTGCAGGCACTCAACAAAGAGCGCCTGCAATTGCCCATCGAGTTGCAGGCGCTCAAGACCCAGGCATACGCCCCGCTGCTGCGTTTCGAACGATATCTGCAATGGCTGATGGTCGCCACGATACCGCTGCTGCTGTGCCTGATTGCCTGGGTACTTTTCCTATACCAGCGAAGGCGTCGAACATTTACGTTGGCGGCCTATCACCACTCGCTCAGCGACGGGTAATCAGGCCTTGGCGGGCAATGCGTGTCAGTTGATGGATCACCTCAACGGCGTTGCTGGCATTCGGTGCCTGGATCACTGCCAGGTCGAAACTATCGCTGGCAAAACGGGCCAGGGAATCGCCGTCTTCAACAAACTGGATCAGGAACGCCGAAGGTCGACCGGAACGGCGTGGCCAGCCGTCCAGATAACGCAGCAGCGTCGGCTGGTGCTTACCGCCCAGAAGGATTTTCGGATTGCGTTGAGTCAGGTCCGCGGTGATCGGGGCCAAGCGTATGAGAGGGCGCAGTGCATTCATCGTGTCGTGTCTCTGCCTCAAAAGTCTGCGGGCAGGTGAGAGGCAACACCGAACCAGCGCTTTAGCGGTATTTCGAAGAACGCCCTGCGTGAGCAAGCGTGCTTCTGTCGGGCTGCATTGAGTCCCAGTGGCGCCCCGCAATTAGCTGTTTAAATCGGCGCATGAGCAGCATCCTAGAGAAGCCGGTGGGGCAGTGTCAAGAATCCCGGGCAACGAAAAGGCCCGCATCAGCGGGCCTTCTGTACAGCTTGCTAAACGATCAGTGAGTGATCGCGCGGTCGACAGACAATTTGCCCGCACCTTCCAACAACACCGCCAACGCGCCGCCGAGCAACGCCAGTGCGAACTCATAACCGTTGTTGGCCATGAACAGCCCGTTGTGGATGTGTACAGAGAAAATCGCCACCAGTGTCAGGAAGGTCAGGCCCAATGCGGCAGGGCGAACCAACAAACCGATGATCAGGGCCAGGCCGGCGAAGAACTCGGTACCGCCCGACAGCAGCGCCATCAGCGTGCCCGGCGCCAGGCCGATGCTTTCCATCCATTGTGCGGTGCCCGCCAGACCACCACCGCCAAACCAGCCGAAGAGTTTTTGCGAACCGTGGGCAGCGAAGATGATGCCGACGAAAATGCGCAGAATAGTCAGGCCATAACCGGCGCGAGTGGACAGTACACGGGTAATCATTGGGCTCATGGGGGTAAATCCTTTTCCAGGTAGGGGTTGGTTGGCCGCTATATTAATCAGTTTAAACAATGATAAAAGCCAAAATATTGCCTAATTAACATCTAAAAATTCGATTATTTACGCGATGCAATTTTAGCCGCGGGCGGCTCCAGGGACTCCCGCTGCCGATCGAACGCCAAATAATACTTGTTGACGCTATTAACATAGCTGACGCCGCCCATCCCTACCTGCTCCATGGCAATGCGTTCAACCTGGAAGAACCACTGATTGGGGTTAAGCCCGCGGCGCTTGGCTTCGGTGCGCATGCCTTGCACTCGTTCCGGCCCCATGTTGTACGCCGCTAGCACGAAAGCCATGCGCTCGCGCTCATTGAGCTTGGGGCTGGCGAAAAACTTGCGGCGGATCATCGCCAGGTAACGTGCTCCCGCTTGCACATTATTGTCGAGCGTCTCGATATTGTTGACCCCCACCCGCTGGGCCGCCGACGGAGTAATCTGCATCAGCCCGGTAGGGCCGCCGCTGTTGCGTGCGCCTGGGTCCAGGGAAGACTCCTTGAATGCCAACGCCGCCAGGTTCAGCCAGTCCATACCTTGCTCACGCGCATGTTTTTGCAGGACCGGGCGCAGTTTTTCCAGGCGCTGGCGGTCAGCCCGCGCCAACGGGTTACGGACCTGGTAGAGGCGTCGATAGATACGCTGGAATGCCACATCCTGGTCGGAAGGCGTGTGATAGGTCTTGAGAAACCGATCAATGCTGGCGCGCAGCATCGAGGCATCCTGGCGTACAAACCAGAATTCGTCGCCCGGCTCGCTGATCACCACCTGCTTGTCAAAGCGCAACTTGGGCAGAATTTTCGACCAGCGTTGGGCAATGGGTTTTTCCACGATCGTCAGGTGAAAAATCCCGGCCTGCACCATCTCCAGGACGTCTTCCACCGCCAGGCTGGGGTCAACCCATTCGACTTTCACGGGGGGGCGCTTGTGCAGAGCCAGTTTTTGATTGACCTGACTGATGGCATCCGCCGCCGCACTGCCCGTGGTCAGCGTCAGCGTGCGACCTGACAGTTGCTCCAGCCTGGTAAACCGTCGTTCACCCTTAACGCCCACCAACCACAACGGCACATCGCTGACAATCGGGTCGCTGGCGCTGACCTTGTGCACGCCCTTCACGTCCAGCAATTCACCGGGCGCCACCAGGTCGCCCTCGCCACGGGCCAGCGCGCCGAGTAACTGGTCCTTGGCCTTGGGGATGATCTTGAGGTTGATGGCCTGCCCATCACGGGCATGGCCATTGAGGTACTGCTCGAAGGCACGCAACCGGTGGTATTCGACACCGATGGCCTGGCCCTGCACTTCACCGGAACTGTTGCGGCTCTGGTTGACCAATACGCGCAGGGTGCGGCTGGAGCGAATTTGCGCGAGGTCGCGGACCTTGCCGGGCTTGGCCACTTGCAGCGGCCCATCCAGACGTGCGACCGCCGCCATGGGCAGCAGCAACGTCAGGCACAACATAAGCAACGCCGAGGGTCGGATCATCCGCTCTCCGAAAAGAAAACTGGCCAGCACCTTCGCGAATAACGACGTGCTGGTGGTCAGAAACAGAGCGCTTTATGCGCTGGCAAGGCGTGCAACGGCGCCACGGTGGCAGGCAATCGGCCCCCCACAATGTCGCTTGCGACGTTCAAAGACAGCGTTAACGCATTGTAGTTCTTGGTTTTTCTTATCAATCTACAGCTCTGATATGCTTTCCGGCCGCAGGCGGAGATAGCACCATGCAACTCATTGATATTGGCGTCAACCTGACCAACCCCAGTTTCGACGAGAGGCACACGGCCGTTCTCGAACGCGCTTACGCCGCTGGCGTGCAGCAATTGGTACTCACCGGCACCAGCGTCGAGGGCAGCGAACAGGCCCTGCAACTGTGTGTAAAACTCGACGAAAGCGGCCAGCGACTGTTCAGCACTGCCGGCATTCACCCTCACTCTGCCAGCGACTGGAACAGCGACAGCGCCCAACGCCTGCGCAGCTTGCTGGGCGACAGCCGAGTGCGCGCCGTGGGTGAATGCGGGCTGGATTTCAACCGCGACTTCTCCCCTCGCCCCCAGCAGGAAAAAGTCCTCGAAGAACACCTCGCCCTGGCCGTCGAACTGCAACTTCCGGTGTTTCTCCATGAGCGCGATGCCAACCAGCGTCTGCTGGAGATCCTCAAGGACTACCGCGACCACCTGCCAGCCGCCGTGGTGCACTGCTTCACTGGCGAACAGGCAGCGCTGTTCAGCTACCTGGACCTGGATTTATACATTGGCATCACGGGTTGGATCTGCGACGAACGCCGTGGCACCCACCTGCATTCACTGGTCAGGGACATTCCCCGAGGCCGTCTGATGCTGGAAAGCGATGCGCCCTACCTGCTACCACGCACCCTGCGCCCCAAGCCGAAAAATGGTCGCAATGAGCCGGCGTACCTGCCCGAAGTACTGCGCGAAGTGGCCTTGCACCGTAACGAAACGATGGAAGATCTGGCGTTGCACAGCACCGCCTGCGCCCGCCGCTTTTTCGGCTTGCCTGCCATCGATTGATGCGGCGCATTGACCCATGTCAAAAGCGCTGTTCTGAATAGCGGCACAATAATGGCACCTTGCCAATACCGTTTCCGCTATCAGAGAAAACCTTCCATGGGTGCCTGGCTTAGCAATATCTCGCTCAAATACAAATTCTGGGCCGTCAACGCGGTCGCCTTCATCACCACCCTGCTGCTGGTGCTGTACGCGGTACAGCTTGAACAACAGGCGCGCAGCCAGGCGTCGCAAGCATCGGCCCAGGCCCAAGGACGCTTGCTCAGCGCCTGGCCAGCCGACAGAACGTTGCCCACTGGTGAGCACTGGCTCGCATTTTCCAAAGGCCAGATCCCCCAGGACCTGCCCGCCCTGAACACTGCCAACGGCTGGACTGAACTCAACCCCATGCCGTTGTTCGGTGAAAACCCGCTGATCGGCGCCGAGGTGATCAGCCGGGCCGACGGCCAGCAGGTCGCAGTCTTCGCCTACGCGCCGAGCCTGAGCCAGGTGTTCAGTGAACGCTTCGCCAATTACGCCGTTGCCGTGGCAGTCCTGATGCTGGCCATGCTCGGCGCCTCGCAGTTGTTGATCCGCTTCCTGCTCAGTCAGCTCAACACCCTCAAGGATGTAATGCTGCACGTTGAAAAAACTGGTGACCTGTCGGCACGGGTGCCGTTGGCCTGCAAGGATGAAGTCGGCCAGATGGCCAGCGCCTTCAACGCCATGCAAGCCGGTTACCAGCGCGTGGTCAATACCGTGGCACGCACCGCCCGGCAATTGGACGACGGCGCCGCACGCCTGGCCAGCAGCATGAACGAGGTGCAACACGGCATGCTGGGCCAGCAAAGCGAAACCGACCAGGCCGCCACCGCCATCAACGAAATGACCGCCACCGTCTACCACATCGCCCAACACGCGGGCGCCACCCGTGACTTGTCGCAGTCCGCCGACACCCTCGCCGGCAGCGGCCAGGCAGT
Source organism: Pseudomonas sp. Pse35 (assembly GCF_024519715.1). NCBI lineage: Bacteria > Pseudomonadati > Pseudomonadota > Gammaproteobacteria > Pseudomonadales > Pseudomonadaceae > Pseudomonas > Pseudomonas sp. Pse35. The sequence goes on from NZ_JALJRP010000052.1 coordinate 25,837, forward strand.
GGTCACCCGGGTACAGCGTTCGATCGCCGGGCTGTCCAGTGGGGTACAGCAGACCGCCGAAATGATCCAGAAACTGGCCGAAGACAGCCAGAAAATCAACGGCGTGGTCGGGGTGATCCACAGCATCGCCGAACAGACCAACCTGCTCGCCCTCAACGCCGCCATCGAAGCCGCCCGCGCCGGGGAAATGGGTCGCGGTTTCGCGGTAGTCGCCGACGAAGTGCGCAACCTGGCCAAGCGTGTGCAAAGCTCCACCGACGAAATCACCCGCATGGTCTCGGCGCTGCAAGCCGGTACCCGCGACGCCGTGGACTTTATGCAGGAAAGCTCATTCAAGGCCGATGACTGCGTCCAGCAGGCCCAGGAAGCTGGTGTGGCCTTGGCTGAAATCACCGGGGCCGTGGCACAGATGCGCGAAAGCAACACCCAGATCGCCGTGGCCGCCGAGCAGCAAAGCCATGTTGCCGAAGAGATGAACCGCGCCGTGGTGAGCATTCGCGATGTGACCGAAAACACCGTACATCAAACCGTGGCATCGGCGACTACCAGCAATGAACTGGCGACGTTGGCCGGGGAGTTGAGCAAGGCGATTGGGCAGTTGAAGTTGTAAGACTGTTCCAGCTGTAATCCGACTCCTACGACCAAGCCTCGGTTTACCTGAAGTTAAGACGAAACTTCCTCGCCATCCCCGCGAATAACGCCGACTTCTTTTACCTGACAACCGCTGCAAAGTCCCTCGCCTGATCAAACAGTGCGAGGGATTGCAGATGCTGGCGTTCGTTAGAGCCCTGATGAATGGGGCTGTCTCTTGATCTCGGTGCTGGCCAACCTGATGCTGGTGCCGATGGATCCCGAAGCGCCGAAGGTTGAGCGCGTATTCGCGGACTTCCGCACCTGCCTGAATACCTTTGATAAGTGGACCGACAGCTTTTTAAGTGGTTCGGCACTTAGCGTGGAGCAGGTGTTCAAGGTTGGGGAAGACGTCGCACTGGTCGCGCCGATCTCTTCCGACAAACCCAGCCGCACCGTCGCTCAATGCAAAGCCCAGGGTGGGCTGACGCTGGTGCATCTGTTCGAAAGCACGCAGTTCGTGCCTATCGGCAACACGCCCGTGAGGCTGCAAGCCGTTGCACAGGACGGCATCCCGGTAGGCGCGCCACTGCATCGGACCATTGGCCCCAGCGGCATTCTTGAAGTCAGCGACTGTAGCCGCGACCAACAGTACGAAATCACCTTTTATCCCACTGTTTCCAAGGTTCACGTCCAGGCGCTGTATGCGTCCTATGAGTCTGTGATCGCCGGGCTGGAAACGGATTTGCGCACGGCATGGGCCGAGCACTTCAAGCCTCGATGGGCAGACTTTGCCAAAGCGCCGGCTTACAAGCGCAGTGCCTTACAGGGCGTGGCCTTTGCTGCCGGGCTGGGCAACGCGCTTTATAACCTGTGGGACAACATCACCGAGCTGTACGACCTGCTCGCCAACCTCAAGACCAACAGCGAAACGTTGCTGAAATACCTGTCCCAGACCGAGCTGAACGCGCTGCTCAAACTGGGCAGAGACACGCTGGCCAAGGGGTTGCTGGTACTCAGTGATGAGCCGCTGTTGTTTATCTACCTGTCGGCGCTGGTGGCCTGGGTACGCATGCTGCCGCCACCCGATATGTACGAACTGCTGGGTGAAATCACCGGCGAAGTGCTGATCAACTTGCTGCTGATCTGGGCCACGCGAGGCATTGGGGTGCAGCTGCGCCTGGGTGCTCAGATGCTTAGTGGCGTCAAGTCCGGGCGGGCGCGGGCGTTGTTGGAATTGCTGGCCAAGCAGGTGGCGGGGCCTCGGCTGGAGCCCC
>NZ_JALJRP010000053.1:0-27469 GCF_024519715.1 Pseudomonas sp. Pse35
CGATACCGCCATGCGCCCCTTCGATATCACCATCAATGGCCGGTTCCATCAGCGGAACAACGATGGGCGGCAAGAGGGGGTCAAGTGTTTTGATCTTGGGCATGGCGAGAATCCTCACGGTCGTGCGCTGTTGGCTTACCACTATCAAACGCCTGAAATCGCGGCGTGCCTACTGTCAGAATTAACAGGTAGTGCAGGATGCACCTGGATCGGTACCTGTTAATTCTGACAGTAGCCAATGCCCGGATTCAGGCGTTTGATAGCGCCAACAGCACACTTCGTAATTACGTGATTTCGACCAGTTTCACTCGGGCGGGCGCCGTAGACTTGAATGAGTGATTGCGCAGGGTGTGAACCATCATTTAAGTGTCCACCATTTGGGCAACAACTGCCGCACCCGCTGCTCCCCAAACCGGTCATCAATCAACATCACCACCCCTCGATCCTGTTGGCTGCGAATCACCCTCCCCGCCGCCTGCACGACTTTTTGAATACCCGGGTACAGATACGTGTAGTCGTACCCCGCGCCGAAAATCGCGCCCATGCGCAGTTTCATCTGCTCGTTCACCGGGTTGAGCTGGGGCAAGCCCAGGGTGGCGATAAACGCGCCGATCAAGCGCGCGCCGGGCAAGTCAATGCCTTCGCCGAACGCTCCGCCCAGTACCGCAAAGCCGATGCCCTGGCTGTGCGGGGTGAACTGGTCGAGAAAGGCCTGGCGCTCGGCCTCGGCCATACCTCGGGATTGCAGCCACAGCGCAATCTGTGGGTGTCGCTCAGCCAGTAGCTGCGCGACCTGTTGCAGGTAATCGAAGCTGGAGAAAAACGCCAGATAGTTACCCGGTTGCGCGGCGAACTGCTGGGCGATCAATGCCACGATGGGTTCCAGCGATGCCTGGCGATGCACGAACCGCGTGGAGATCCGCTCAACGATGCTCACCTGCAACTGCTCGGCCTTGAACGGTGATTCAACGTCGACCCAGGCGGTGTCCGCTGGCAGGCCTAGCAAATCGGCGTAATAGTGCCGTGGGCTCAAGGTCGCGGAAAACAACACGCTGCTGCGCGCAGCGGTCAGCCTGGGCCGGATGAACTCGGCCGGTACCACGTTGCGCAGGCACAGGGTCGAGCTGCTGCGCTTGGCGGTGAACGAGCGCTTAGTGATATCGAAAATAAAGTGCTCGTTAAACAGCTCCGCCACTTTGGCCCATTGCAGCGCGTCGAAGTAGAAGGCTTGCAGGTCACCGGTGAGGGCATCGGGGTGATCGTTGAAGTAATCGCCCATGGCGCTGGTGCACAGACTCAGGGCCTGGAGCAGTTTGTCGGGTTTGGCGGCGTAGGCCTGATAAGGCGCCAGTTGATCCTTGTGCAACGCGTTCCACTCACGGTTGAGGCGCTGCAAGGGTTTTTTCAGCGCCTCGGGTGCGCTGTCGCGCACGGTCTTGAGGCTGTATTGATCCAGGCTGGCGCTGTACATCGAGCGGGCTCGCTCGACCAGGTTGTGGGCTTCATCCACCAGCACCGAGACCTGCCATTGGTTGAGCTGGGCGAGGCCGAACAACATCGCGCCAAAGTCGAAGTAATAGTTGTAGTCGGCGACGATCAGGTCGCTCCAGCGCGCCATTTCCTGGCTCAAATAGTACGGGCAAACCTGATGAGCCAGCGCCACGTTGCGCAGGCTGCGTTGATCGAGCAGGCGCACCTGGGACGCGGCCTGGCGGGCGGCAGGCAGGCGGTCGTAAAAGCCCTTGGCCAACGGGCAGGAATCACCGTGGCAGGCTTTGTCCAGGTGTTCGCACGCCTTGTCCCGGGCCACCAGTTCAAGCACACGCAGTGACAGCTCGGGGCTGCTGTCGTACAACACCTGCGCAGCATCCAGGGCCAGCTTGCGCCCGGGCGTCTTGGCGGTGAGGAAGAACACCTTGTCCAGTTGCTGCGGCGCCAAGGCCTTGAGCTGCGGGAAGATAGTGCCGATGGTCTTGCCAATGCCGGTGGGCGCCTGGGCCATCAGGCACCGGCCGGTACACACCGCTTTGTAGACCGACTCGGCCAAGGTGCGCTGCCCGGTACGGAAGTCGGCATGGGGAAATGCCAGGCTCTGCGCGCCAGCGTTGCGTGCCGCGCGGTGCTGCATCTCCTGCCGGGCCCAGTCCAGGAACAGCGCGCATTGTTGGTTGAAGAACTGTTCAAGGTCTGGCGCATCGAATCGCTGGTTGAGCACGGTTTCGCCTTCGACGACGATATCGAAGTACACCAGCGCCAGGTCGATCTCACTGAGCCCGAGCTTCTGGCACATCAGCCAGCCATACACTTTGACCTGGGCCCAGTGCAGTTGCCGATGGTTGGCGGGCTGGGCAGCGAGGTCGCCGCGGTAGGTCTTCACCTCTTCGAGGCGGTTGCTGTCCGGGTCATAGCCGTCCGCCCTGCCCCGTACTTTGAGTTGCTGGTACTCGCCTTCAAGCGCCACTTCATTCTGGTAGTGCGCATTGCGCCGTGACGCTACCGTGCGATGGCCGACGATGCCTTCCTGGGCGCTGGGCGACGGCGTAAAGCGCAGGTCGAGGTCACCGACCTTGGCCGTGAACTCACACAACGCCCGCACGGCCACGCTGTAACTCAAGCGGGTTGCTCCGCCCAGCGCACGTAACAGACGGTGACCGGCATCTGGTGCTCGCCGCAGAATTGCAGCCAACGCAACTGGTTGTCTTGCAGACGGTCGCCGGGGCCTTTGACCTCGATCATGCGATAGGTATTTTGCGCGGGCCAGAACTGGATAAGGTCCGGCATCCCGGCCCGGTTGGCACGGATATCCTGCAACAGGCGCGCAAACCAATGGCGCAAGTGTTCGGCGGGCAGGCAGGCCAGGGCTTGCTCCAGCAGTTCTTCGTTGAGCAGGTTCCAGAACACAAAAGGCGACTGAATGCCCCATTTCTCTACATAGCGTTGGCGGATGCTGGCCTTGTAGCGACCATCCTCCAGTTGTGCAAAGCACGCGGCAAACAAGGCTTCTCGGCGTTGATAAAAGTCCTCGCTGTGCAAGTCCGCCGGCCCGCGCTGGAACGGGTGGAAGAACGCCCCCGGCAGCGGGGCGAAAATCGCCTCCCAGCACAGCAAGCCGAACAGCGAATTGATCAGGCCATTCTCGACGTAATGCACGGGCGCATCCGGTTCGCTCAGGTGCGCCAGCACACTGGATTCCACCGACAGCAGCGGTTCCTGCATCAGTGCCAGGTCCAGGCGCGCCACCGCTTGGGGCTTGGCCCTGGGCAGCGCCGGCCCGCCAAGTTTGCGCCGCAGGCGCGGCACTACCCTTAGCAGTTGTTGGTGTTCAGCGGCGCTGTGTGGGGCCTGTTGTGCCTCGGTCGCCAGGGCCATGGCTTGGGCGTAATCCTCCTGGCGCTCCAGTACGCGAATCAGCCGCGCCCGGGCACCGGGGTGCGTGCAACCGCGGTAAATCTGTTCGGCCAGCGCCAGCTCGGCGCAGCGTTCGCAATACTGGCCAATCTGGAACAACAGCTTGGCGCGGCGCTTTTCCAGCCAGGGGTTGTCGGTACACAACGTGGCGACCTGCGCCAACACCGTATCCAGCGCGTCACCGGCTTCAAAGGCTTGCTGGCACTGGTGCAGGAACAGAAACCCGTGCACATCCTCACGGCTGCGTAACCCACGCGACTCGGCGCAGAACTCGACTTTTTCATAGGTGTAGATGCCCAGATCTGCCAGCACGAATTCCGACCAGTCCTGGTGCAGATTGCCGAAGAACATCAGGCGCAGGCGATCACACAACTCCATTACCGTCAGGCTGTAGAGCGCGTCGTCTACGTCGGGGCACCACTGGGCAAAGCTGCGCGACTCGGTAAATTGCGCGGCCAAAGGTTCAAGCCAATCGGCCTTGTTACCCTTGGGTTGATCGATCCAGGGCTTGAAGGCGCCGAGCAATTCACTCTTTTGCAGCAGCGCGAACAGGGTGGCAAACGGCAGCGGGCTTTGATCCTCCACCCATCCCAGCTCACGCAATGGCCCCGCCGCCGCATGGGGGCAACCGATTTCCAGGTAATGGAGTTTAGTGGCGCGAAAATGCACGCCCTTGCGCATCACCATGCGCACCAACAACGCCTGGGAGGCCTGGGGCAACCTGTCAAATTGCTGAATGAATTGCTGTTCGTGCGCATTGAGCAAATCGGCGTAGCGTTGCCCCAACCAAACCAGCACTTGGCGGAAGTTATGCAGGTAATACAAGGGGTCTTCGAGGGGGTTGGCCATGGTGCAATGCAATCAAATACTGGTTATGCATACAGAGTGCCGGGGCAAAGCCGTTGTTGCAATCAGTAATAGATAAATGGCGCCTGCAACTTTTTGCAAAAAAACAATCTGATGAGTGGGTTGATCGCGTAATATTTATGGCCCCGCAAGCAGACGCTGCGGGACTTTTCAGGGTTAAAGGTAAGGGTTATGAACATGAAGAATTTGGGTCTGCCACTGGTTGCACTCACTTTTCTGGTATTGGCCGGTTGCTCCACGCAAACCGTGGTGACCTTGCAGAACGGCACGCAGTATTTGACCAAGGACACGCCCAACGCCAAGACCGCCGACGGCTTCTACGAGTTCACCGATATTGCCGGCAAGCGTATTCGTATCAAGGCCGATGATGTGGCCACGGTGCGTAAGGAAAAATGATCATCTAGCAAAACCCATCAAATGTGGGAGCTGGCTTGCCTGCGATAGCGATTTTTCAGTCACCGCATGGCTGTCTCGACCGCCGCCATCGCAGGCAAGCCAGCTCCCACACCGAATGCGTTAGCTGATGACTATCCCCTCCCCCGACAGACTGCTCACACCCACCAGCGTCACCGAATCCGTCCCAAAGCCAATGACGGTATCCCCGCCCACCACCTTGATGTGATCGCGGTAATCATTGCTGCCCGCCACGTCGTTGAACACCAGCTTGTCCGTCGCCTGGTAGCCGATCACCCGGTCATTGCCAAACTGCCCGCTGAACAAAAACGTGTTGTGCCCACTGCTGTCGCGGATGGTGTCATTGCCCTTGCCACCTTCGATAAAGTCCGCGCCCCTGCCGCCTTTGATCAAGTCGTCGCCGTCGCTGCCGATGATGAAGGTATTGCCCTTGTGCGCCTCGGCATTGCGGTTGAGGTCTTGCACCCAGGTGGTGGCCCGTGCCGGGTCGGACAGGTTGGCGACGATCACCGTGGAGTCGCGGGTCATCTGTTCGTAGAACCCCGAGTCGAGGATACGGGTCATGCCGTCACCGTAACCGGTGGGCAAGTGCGAAACCCAAGTGGACAGGTTGAGGATGGAAAACGGCAGGACGTTCCACAGGGATGAGGCGTAGTGATCGTTGAAACTGACAATGTTGTCGGTGCTCGATTCGTGGGCCTTGTCGTGCACGCCTAGGGACGACAGGTTGAATGACGAGCCATCCAGGGCTCGGAATACTGGATCGTTTTCATAACCGACGTTAAGCACCTTGTCGCCGGCGCTCTGGGTCGGCGATGCGTAGGCCACGTAATTGGCGTCTTTATAGAACCCCGACCAGGTACTGTCGCTCAAGTCGGCCATGCTGTTGACCGCCAGGCCGCCCAGACTGTGGCCGCTGACCACTACGTCATTGCCGCCCAGGCCCTGGGCGCTGGCGAAGTCCGCCACGTTCTTGAGCAAGCCGCCAAAGGCTTCCCCCGCGTAGTTCTTGGCATAATCCTTGGGCCCGAAGGCGGCGAGCAGGTCGCTGATCACATCGCCGATGGAGTCAGTGATCACGCTTTCCCGAGGCCCTGAAGTGCCGCGGAAACTGATGCCGATTTCCAGCAGCTTGCCAGCGTCATCGTACTTGCCCAGCACCTCGGCCTGCGCCGTGCCGTAGCCGAATTTTTCGCCAAAGAAGGTGCCGCGCGCATCGACCTTGCCGCTATAGCCCAGGGTACTGGCGCTGATGGGCGTCCAGCCGGCTGCTTGCACCGCCTCAAGGGCGGCTTTTTCCGAGTCGGGGTTCCAGGGGATCCCGGGGATGACCCCTTGGGCATTGCTGCCGCCAATCAGGGCGCTGACCAGGGTGGCCGGCAACCCCAGCCCGAGGCCATTGTTCTGGTAGCCGACGGCAAAGCCGTTATCCAGGTTGTGGTAGGAATACAGCGTGATCGCCATAGCATCGGCGAACAACGCCTTGGAGTCCTCGGTACCGAGGTTTTTATAGTCAAAGATACCCATTGGTAGTGCCTCTCTGTTGTTGGATTTGTAGAGAAAGCCAAAACACCTGTTATCCGTTACCACCTGTAGGAGCGAGCTTGTGTGGCGAGGGAGCTTGCTCCCGCTGGGCTGCGCAGCGGCCCCAAAAACTTGCGGGCGCTGCGCACCCGAGCGGGAGCAAGCTCCCTCGCCACAACCAACTGCACCTGGCCTTTAGAACGCCCAATCCAGGCTCAAGCCGACACCGTGCACCTTCTCCTTGCTGGCCAGCAGGCCGTTGTAATCGAAGTTCACCCGCGCATCCTTGCTCAATGCCAGGCTGACCCGTGCCCCGACCAACGCCGCATCGCGCACCATCGGCGCACTTTCCACCGTGAACGAAGGGCCGCCCGAGGCAAACGCCAGGTGCTGTTCCGAATCGGTGCTGCTCAGGTTGTGCTGCCAGCCCAGGGTGCCGGAGACTTCCAGTTGCTGATGGTCGTTGATATTGAAGGTCTTCAAGGCCCGCATACCCAGGGTGCTGAGCACCAGGTCACGGCTGTCGTCGCCACTTCTCAGCGCGGCGGCGTCGCCCTTCTCTTTGAAGCTGTCAGTTGCCAGGTGCACGTAGGCCAGGTTGGCGAACGGCTCCAGGGCCAGTGGTTGCAGGTTGATGCGGTACGCCGCTTCCGTGAACACCTGGGTACTGTGGGCATCGACCTTGGCTTTTTGCTTGCCGCTGACATCGCCGTATTGCAGGTCGCGTTTGACATCGGCGCGGTGCCAGCTGTAGGTCGCGCCGCCACTCAGGCGCCAGGCGCCGATTTCATGCCCGGCATAGGCGCCGAAATGGTAGCTGTCGACCGAGGCGCGGCTGTGGGTGCCGCTGCCCATGTTCAACGACGTGTCGCTGTAACCGGCCACCAGGCCAATGCGTGTGGCCTCATCGACGGCGCCGTCCACACCGGCGAGCATGCCGCCGATAGAGGTGGTGTAGCCCGCCGTGTCGTTGCGGCTGTCGGTCTTGCCCCATGCGCCCAATGCCTTGACCCACACGTTGCCACGGCTGTCGATGGCTTGGCTGGTAGCGCCCATCTCGCCATTGCGCAGACGCTCGCCCACCGCTTCGCGTACGTAGCGGCTGTCATTGACCAGTGCGGTTTCCAGCGCCGGGTAGACTTCCCCACTCAGTTGCTGAAACGCGCCCTGGGCCGAAGCGGCCGTGGGTGCCAGCAGCAGGCTTTCATACACACCGTTGCCCGCGCCCAATTGCTCGACGGCTGCGGCCACGGCGCGCTGGTTCGGCGTGGCGGCCACACTGGCGAAGCTGTTGGTGCGTGCCACATCCAGCTGCACGCCGTTGGCGGCATAGTTCAAGGTACCGCCGACAAACAGGTAGTTGGGAACCACTGCCGCGAAGCTGCCGGTGACGCCACCTGCCGCTTGCAGGATGTTGTATTGGCGGCCAATCAGACTTTGGGCCTGGGGCGCGCTCAACAAGGTCGGGCTGTTTTCCAGGGCCAGGGTCACGGTGCCGCCGTTGAGGGTGGCCGTGCCGCCCGCGACGATACGATCGCTGCTGGTGGGCGACAGTTCTACCGCATAGGTCGAGCCCGGTTCAAAGTTGACGTTGCCCGCCACGTTCAAGGTGCCAATGGAATTGCCCGGTGCCACAGTACCGCCGCTTTTCGCGCTCAGCGAACCGATACGCCCCGAACCACCGACCACGCCGCTCTGGCTCACGGTGACGTCGGAGGTGACCGAACCGTTGATCGCCAGCAAGCCCTGGTTGACCAGCGTCGGCCCGCTGTAGGTGTTGGCGCCGGTGAGCACCAAGGTACCGATGCCCTGCTTGGTCAGGCCGCCATGGCCCGAGATGTCGTTGCTCCACACATCCCGCCCGCAGTGCAAGTCATCGCACACACGCTGGGTGGGTTTGCCGGCATCCACCACCGCGCCGACGCCCGGCAGGTCCGCCACGAACTGGCCGCTGCCGTAGGCGCCGTCGATACGGAACTCGGCCGGGATATCCTCGGCGGTGATAAACATCCCTGGGCCGTTGACCGCCTTGCCCAGGTTGATCATGCCCCAGCCATAGAGGGAGTCGATGCCCGGCGCGCCGAGGTCGGTGGCGGTGGTCTTGAGCACGGTGGATATCTGGTCGCCGCTCATGTATTGGAAGCGTTCCATCAGCACCGCTGCGCTGCCGGCTACGTGAGGCGCGGCCATGGATGTGCCGTTGAAGTTGGCGTAGTCGTTGGTGAGGTTGTCCAGGTTGGTGCCGTTGATGATCGAGCTGTAGATCTTGGTGCCGGGCGCCGATACGCAAAAGCTCGCCGCATAGCCACAGCGCGACGAGAAGGTGCTGATCACATAGGGGTTGGCACTTGCGGTGTCCGGGTTTTGCTGTAACGCGGCCACCGACAGCCAGTTCGGGGCAATCTCCGGCACAAAGTACGCCAGACCGGAAATGGCATCCGGGTTGTTACGGTTGTAGTCATTACCCGCGGCGAAGATGGTCAGCACACCGCTGCGGGCCGCATCGATGGCGCCTTGATAAGCCCCCCCTTCGATTGTGCCCAGGATCGGTCGAATGGTGTTGAATTGCGCCTGGGCTTCGTTGACGGTGAAATTGGGAAACGCCGGATCGCGCCCGCCCTTGGCGTACTGATCACCGATGCCGATACCCCAGCTGTTGTTGATGATGCGAGCGCCGCTGGCAACCAGCGCATCCCAACCGGCTTTGTACACCGCGCCATCGTTGCCCAGGATAATTCCGTCTTCCGGGCCCGGGTCACCGTTTTCGGCACTGATGATTTGCGCATTGAACGCCACGCCATGCATCGGCCCGCCATCGCGGTTACCCGCAGCAATCCCGCCGACATGCGTGCCGTGGTTGCCCAGCTTGCCATTGGAGCCCAGGGACGGAGTGCCGTCGTAACGGAATGCATCTCCGGCCTTCACCGGGATATACGGGTCGGTGTATTGGCGGATGCCCTCGGTGACAATGGTCACCACTTTGTTGGGGCTGGCGAATTCCGGATGTGGCGCATACACCGGCTGGTCGAAGATCCCCAGCTTGACGCCCTTGCCGGTATAGCCGGCCGCATAGGCGGTGTCGGCGTGCACGGCGCCCAGGCCCCAGTCGGCCTTGAACTCATTGCTGCGCCAGCTGGCGGCGTCGCCCAGTTTGCCGGTTTCCACATAGGGTGCGGCCTGGGCGGTCCCCAGGCTTGCCAGGCAACACAGCAATGCGCCGTATGGCACGCAGCTCAGCGCCTTGAGCGGATAGCCCGGGCCTGTGTGGATGGCGGTAGTTAACCCTGACTTGCGTTTTTTCACGGTGACCTTCCTTAGTTTTCTTATTGCACGTGTGTAAATCACTTTCTCCAGAACACCGCCGCTGATCGTTCCCATGCTCCGCGTGGGAATGCGGCCCCGGACGCTCTGCGTCCCAAAGCGTGACGCGGAGCGTCACAAGAGGCGTTACCACGCGGAGCGTGGGAACGATCAGGTTCGCGGTGTCTTCAGAACTGCCAGTTCAGGCTCAAACCCACGCCCTGGGTTTTCGCGCGCCCACCCAATTGGCCGTTGTAATCCAGGTTGACCCGTGTCGATGCATTCAGCGCCAGGCTGGCCTGCACGCCCACCAGGGCGGCATCGCGCAGCAACGGTGCACTGCGCACCGCAAATGAAGGCCCGCCGGCGACAAACGCCAGGTGCTCCTCTGACTCCACCGCCGTCAGGCTGTGTTGCCAGCCCAACGAACCGGACAGGTCCAGTTGCTGGTGGTCATTGAGGGCCAGGGTTTTCAGGGCACGCACGCCAAGGGTGCTGAGCACTGCATCACGCCGGTCGCTGCCGCGTTCCAGGGCAGCGGCGTCGCCTTTTTCGTGGAAGGACTCGCTGTTCAGATGCACATAGGCCAGGTTGGCGAACGGCTCCAGGGCCACCGCCTGCAGGCGGATGCGGTACGCGGCTTCGGTGAAGACCTGCGCCGTGGTCGCGTCCAGCTTGGATTTTTTTTGCTTGCCGCTGACATCACCCCATTGCAGGTCGCGCTTCACGTCGCCGCGATGCCAGCTGTAGGCACCGCCGACGCTCAGGCGCCAGTCACCCAGCTCGCGCCCGGCGTACGCGCCAAAGTGGTAGCTGTCGATGGACGCCGATGAATGGGTACCGCTGCCCATGTTCAAGGAACTGTCGCTGTAACCGGCAACCACACCTACGCGGGTCTGCTCATCCAGCGCGCCATCCACGCCCGCCAACAGGCCACCGATGGAGGTGGTGGAACCCGCCGTTTCAGTGCGGCTGTCGGTCTTGCCCCAGGCGCCCAGCGCCTTGAACCACAGGTTGCTTTCACCGGTCACTGGCACATGGCGCAGGCGCTCGCCCACGGCATTACGCAGTTGCAGGCTGTCGTTGATCAGCATCGCACCCACGGCGGGGTAGATTTCCCCGGACAGTTGCTGCAAACCCTGCTGGGCGGTGGCGACTGACTGCGACTGCAGCAGGCTTTCAAACACTGGGTTGCCAGCGCCCAATTGCTCGGCCGCCGCCGCAACGTTGCGCTGGTTGCGGGTGGCGCCGACGCTGGCGAAGCTGGCGCCATTGCGCCCAACATTCAGTTGCACGGCATTGGCGGCGTAGTCAAGGGTGCCACCGAGGAACAGGTAGTTGGGCAGTACTTGCCCGAACTGGCCCTGGATACCGCCCGCCGCCTCGAGAATCGAGTACTGCCGGCCAATCAGGCTTTGGGCCTGGCTCTGGCTGAGCAAGGTCGGGCTGTTTTCCAGCGCCAGCGTGACCGTGCCGCCGCCCAGAACCGCCTGGCCGCCGGCAACAATGCGGTCACTGCTGGTGGGCGTCAGCTCCACGGCATAGGTAGAGCCGGCGCCGAGGTTTACGTCCCCTGCCACTTGCAAGGTGCCCACGGAATTGCCCGGGGCCACACGGCCGCCGTTGTTTACAGACAACGCGGCAATACGCCCGGAACCGCCGAGGGTGCCGCTGTCATTCACCGTCACTGCCGAAGCCAGCGAGCCATTGACGGCCAGCAGACCGCCGTTGACGAGGGTCGCGCCGCGATAGGTGCTGTCGCCGCTGAGCACCAGGCTGCCGGCACCGGCCTTGACCAGGCTGCCCTCGTACACGCGGTTGGCGGCGGCCTGGTCGCGGGCGTTGCCGATGGCGTAGTCGGTCTGGTCCTGCTGGCTGGCAGTCGCGCCGACGCCGTTTTGCCAGCCCTTGTCGATCAGGGTTTGCTGCCAGGCAGTGTGTTCGGCGCGGTCCTCGGCCTGGCGCTGAAGCAGCGCCTGGTCGGAGATGCCATTGCTCCACACATCGCCCTGCCCGGCGGCCAGGTTCACCTCCATAGGCCCGAGCAATTGCCCAGGGCCATGCATCGCCCGGCCCAGGTCAGGCACACCCCAGCCGACAATCGCATTGGGCGCCTGGGTGATCGAGCCGTCGAGCTGCGTGGCGGTGGTCAGCAGCACCTGCAAGGCTTGCTCGTTGGTCATGTAGGGATAACGTTCCATCACCAGCGCCAACGCGCCGGTGGCATGGGGCGCTGCCATCGAGGTGCCGGACTTGACCCCATAACCCCCGTCAGGAATGGTGCTGTTGATCAGCGCGCCGGGGGTAGAAATACACCAGTACTTGGCGACGCCGCATTTGTTGTATTTCTGGTTATTGGCCTTATCCAACCCGGACACGGCAAGCCAGTGGCCTTCCAGTTCCGGCTGGAAATACGGCAAGGCCGAGCGCACGCTCGCGTTGGCATAGCCGCTGTTGCCGGCGCTGAACACATTGATCACGCCAGCCTTGGCCACGTCCGCTGCCGCGTCCAGCCAGGTGCCACGGTTGTAATGCTGGGCGTACGCCGCGTGCATGTTATCCAGAGTCTGGTAACTGACGTCCTTGGGCTGGCTGCCCCAGCTGTTGTTGATGGCGCGCACGCCGGAGTCCACCAAAGCGGTGTACACGGTCTTGAAGTATTTGGGGTCAGGGGCGGGGCCGAACAGGAAGCTGTCGTTGGCGTTGGTGTTGCCCACAAAAACTTGCGCGTTGTAGGCCACGCCATGCATGCCCACGCCGTCGCGGGCGGCGCCCATGGTGCCGGTGACGTGGGTGCCGTGGGAATCATTGTTCGGGTTGAGCGCGCCCGTGGTGGTGAAGGCGCTGCCATCGACATAGGTGCCAGTGGCAGTGACCGGGTGGAAACGGTCATTGGAGGCTTCGGGGTGATTGGCATCGAACCCTGAGTCCAGCGCGCCGATTTTCACGCCTTGGCCGCTGATCCCGGCGGCGTAGGCTTCATCGGCTTTCATGCGGCCCAGGCCCCAGTCGCTCTGGTACTCGGCCGAGCGCCAACTGGCGGGGTTACCCGGCTGGCCGGTCTCGGTGTATTGCGCCTGTGCCGCAACGGACAGCAAGAGCAAGGAACCTGCGGTGAAGGGTTTGAAACGCGGTGAATCGGTGATCATGTGCACACTCCCTATTATTGTTATTCCCTGCCCTGTGGCGAGGGAGCTTGCTCCCGCTGGAGTGCGAAGCGCTCCCTAAAAAAGCCGGCTCCAGCTTCGCTGTCGAGCGGGAGCAAGCGCCCTCGCCACAAAACACGCGCTCCTACAGTTTTCCATCCGGGCCGAAGGCTTCGTCCACTTTGGCCAAGTCGGTATCGCGCAAGTTGCCCGCGTAGTAGTGCAATTTGGTCCAGGCCATCAAGTAGTCATAACGCGCCTGGGCCAGGTCGCGGCGGGTGCTGTACAACTGCTGTTCGGCGTTCAGTGCGTCGAGGTTGACGCGTTCGCCGCCGAGAATGCTTTGCTTGGTCGACACCACCAGCGCCTCCGCGGATGCCAGCGCTTTCTGATAGGCGCGCAACTTGCTCACGCCTGACAAGCACGCGCTGAACTGGCGACGCAGTTCGATCAGGGTTTCGCGGGTCTTGCCCTCCAGCTCGTATTCGGCCTGCTCCATCGCACGGCTGGCCTGGCGGGTGGAAGCCGAGATACCGCCACCGGCATACAGCGGCATGCTCACTTCGACGCCGATGGTGTTGGTGTCGTAGCGCTGGTTATAAGTGTTGCCGCTGTCGGACTCCTGCTTGCGCGAGGTGGCATACGCGGTGATTCGCGGCAAATGCCCGGCGCGGTTGCGTTCCACTTCATAGCGCGCCACTTCCAGGGACTGGCGTTGCGACGCCAGCACAGGGTTGTTGGTCAGCGCCAACTCATGCCAGGTGTCGTAGTTGGCCGGGGTCAGGGTGAACGCGGCAAAGCTCTGGTTCAGCGGTGCCAGGTCGTTGATGTTGACGCTTTGCACGCCGATCAACGCGCCCAGCTCCCGGAGCGAGGCGTCCTGCTCATCCAGGGCCTGGATCTCTTCGGCGGTGGCCAGCTCATAGCGCGACTCGGCTTCCAGGATATCGGTGCGAGTGCCCTCGCCTTGCTGGAACAGATGCCGGTTCTGCTGGAACTGTTGTTCGAACGCCTTCTTCTTGGCCCTGGCGATGTCGATCTGGTCCTGGGCAAACAGCGCCTGGGTGTAATAGCTCAACACCCGCACCAGCAACGCCTGGCTCTTGTCCCGAAAGCTTTCATCGGCGAACAGTGCCTGGGCTACGCCCTTGCGGTAGTTGGCATAGGCTTCGTAGTCGAACAGCGGCTGTTGCAGGCTGAAGGTGGAGCCATAGCTGTTGTAGTTGCGGTCGTCGCGATAGCTGCCACCGCGCCCGTCAGGCAGGTGCGCCTCGGAGTTGTTGCGGCCCTTGTTGTAGTTGTAAGACAGCCTCGGCAGCAGCCCGGCGCGGCCAATGGTGCGGTTTTCCAGGCCGGCGTCGCGCTCCTTGATGGCGCCCAGGAACACCGGGTCGTTGCGCAGCGCCTGCTCGTAAACATCGAAGGGCCCCATCGCGGCCTCGGCACTGCCACACACCAGCAACAGCGAAATGAACACTGGCTTCATGCTCATTCCTCAGTCAACGCGGAGCCGGCGCGGTCCAGCAGCGGCTTGAACAGGTAATTGAGCAAGGAACGCTCGCCGGTGCGTACGAACATCTCGGCGGGCATACCGGGCTTGATCACCAGGCCGTTGAGTTTTTCCATCGCCGCCTCGCTCACGCTGGTGCGCAGCACGTAGTAAGGCGCACCGGTTTTTTCGTCGAGCATCTGGTCGGCGGAGATCAGGCTGACTTCGCCCGGCACCCGTGGCGTGCGGCTTTGGTTGAAGGCGGTGAAGAGGATGTCGACCGGCAAGTGTGTGCCGACCTTGTCTACCAGATGTACAGGCAAATGCCCTTCCACTTCCAGGCGTGTGCCCTGGGGCACAATCTCCAACAGGGTTTCACCGGCGCGCACCACGGCGCCTTCGGTATGCACGCTGAGGTTGACCGCAATGCCATCGGCCGGCGCGTTGATCTCGCTGTGTTGCAGGTTGAAGCCGGCGGAGGTCAGTTGCTGCTCCAGGGTCAGGGCGCGCAGTTGCGCGTCGGCCAGTTGGCTGCGCACTTCCTTCTGATACTCCTCGCTGTGCTGCTGTAACTTGAGGCGCGATTCGACAATGCCCTGCTCTATCCGGCCGCTTTCCCCGGCGTTTTGCGCCAGGTCCTGCTGCACCTGGGACAACTGGCGCTGATAGTCCATCAGGCGGTTGCGCGGGATATAGCCGTTGTCGGCCAAAGGTTGCAGGTTGCTCAGTTGCGCGCGCAGGGATTGGGCCTGGGCGGTCAAGTCACTGCGGGCACGGCGCATGCCGCTCAACTGCGACGTGGCGCCTTCGATGCTGGCGCGGATCCCGGCTTGTTCACGGGCAAACGCGTCGCGACGGCTGCTGAACAACTGGCGCTGACCTTCCAGCACCAGCATCAGGGCCGAATCGGGATTGGCGCTCAGCTCAGCAGGAAAGGTAATACCGGGCAGGTTGTCACGCTCGCTCTGCCAGCGCGCCACGCTGGCCCAGGCCATGCGGTACTGGGCTTGCAGCGATTGCACATCGGCCTGGTTCTGGGTCTGGTCAAGACGGAACAGCGGCTGGCCTTGCTTGACCAGTTCGCCCTCTTTTACCAGGATGCGGCTGACCACGCCGGGGCTGAAGGTTTGTACCGCCTTGCGCTTGCCCGACACCACCACGGTGCCTTGTACCGGGATGCCTTGGTCCAACGGTGCAAGGCTGGCCCAGAGGAAAAACCCACCGGCACCAACAATGGTGATCACCCAGCCCATTTTTACGAAAAAGCCGGCATCGCGTTCTTTGATTTGAGGTTCAACGGTAAGGCTGCTCATGCGCCTGGATTCCTTCCGGCCTGGTACTGACGACTGAAACTGACACCGGTTTTTTCTTTCGGAGCTTCCTGCTGCCCGGACAACGCCCGCAGCACCTCTTGGCTGGGCCCGAACGCTTGCAGTTGGCCTTCGCCGAGCACTAGCAACTTATCGGCTTGGGCCAATGCCGAGGAACGATGGGTGACCAGCACCACGCTGCTGCCCTGGGCTTTCATCTGCATGATGGCGCTGGCCAATGCGGCTTCGCCGACGGTGTCGAGGTTGGAGTTGGGTTCGTCCAGCACGATCAGCCGCGGCCCGCCGTACAGGGCGCGGGCCAGGGCGACCCGTTGTTTCTGGCCGCCGGACAAGCCACCGCCGTTGTCGCCCAGCACGGTGTCGTAGCCTTGGGGCAGGCGCAGGATCAATTCATGCACACCGGCCTGTTGTGCGGCCTTGACCACCAGCTCCGGGTCGGCCTCGCGAAAGCGCGCGATGTTATCGGCGATGCTGCCGCTGAACAGCTCGATGTCCTGGGGCAAATAGCCGATATGCGGGCCGAGGTCGTCGCGGTTCCAGCGGTGAATATCCGCGCCGTCCAGGCGCACGGTGCCGGCCAGGGTCGGCCATACGCCCACCAGCACGCGAGCCAGGGTGGACTTGCCGGAGCCCGACGCGCCCAGCACGCCCAGCACTTCACCGGCAGCCAGGCTGAAGCTGACCTGATGCAGGGTCGCCATGCGTCGCCCCGGCGGGCCGGCGCTGACCTGCTCGAAACTGACCTGGCCGTGGGGCGCAGGCAAAGCCATGTGCTCGACCTCTGGCGGGAATTCGCGCAGCAGTTCGTCGAGGCGCTGGTAGGCCAGCTTGGCCGAGCTCCATTGCTTCCACACTGCAATCAATTGGTCGATGGGGCTGAGTACGCGGCCCATCAAGATGGAGCCTGCGATCATCATCCCGGCGGTCATGTCGCCCTTGATCACCAGGTAGGCGCCCAGGCCCAGCACCAAGGATTGCAGGCACAGGCGCAGGGATTTGCTCAACGAGGTGATGATCGAACCGGTGTCGCTAGCCTTGTTCTGCAAACCCAGGAACTGAGAATGCACGCCAAACCAGCGTTGGCGCAGTGCGCCTAGCATGCCCATGGCCTGGATGGTTTCGGCGTTGTGCAAATGGCTGGTGGCCAGTTGGGTCGACTGCTGCGAAAAACCGCTGGCCTCGCCCAATGGCTTTTTGGTCAGGTATTCGTTAAGGCACGCCAGGCCAATCAACAGTACCGCGCCGGCCGTGGCCAGCACGCCGAGCCACACGTTGAACAGGAAAATCACGAACAGGTAGATCGGGAACCATGGCGCATCAAAGAATGCGAACAGCGCAGGCCCCGTGATGAATTGGCGCAAAGCGGTCAGGTCGCCCAAGGATTGCCCGGCATGCCCCTGGCCACGCTGCAAGTTGCGCTCGAAGGCGGCCTTGTACACGCGCAAGTTGAAACGTCGCTCCAACTGGCTGCCAATGCGGATCACGATGAAGCTGCGCACCACTTCCAGCAGGCCGATAAACGCAAAGAAGCCCACGACCATCAGCGTCAACATCACCAGGGTGGTTTCATTCTGGGAGGACAGCACACGGTCATACACTTGCAGCATGTAAATCGAGGGCACCAGCATTAACAGGTTAATCAATGCCGTGAAACAGCCAACGCTGATCAAAATACTCTTGTATTCACCCAGCGCCCTGAATAAGGGCGCCACCCCATGGGACTTCGCCATATTAATTGTTTTTCCTTGCAGCGAATTACGCAAAAGGGTCTCCCCTACCAAGTAGGGTACGGCCGCCTAACAAATCGAGTTATATGCTTATAACTTTTAATTAAGGTTTACGTTGCAGCGTTACAACTTCGCCAGCTTTAGTGCGGGCTTGATAGTCGCCCTCTTTCTGGCGATTCAAATGGGTGATCCCTGAGCCATCAGCGTTAAACAGCCAGATACCATCCGGGGTGGGCGACCACGTCAGCGGCTTGTCGCCCAGCCATTGCTCGGCACAGGCGATATCGCCTTCCAAGACGTTGGCTTGCTCCACTAACTTGAGCGCGCACACCTGATCCTGCTGCTTCAGTTCCCACTGCCCGGCAAGCTGCGCGGAAGTGGGTAATACAAGACTGCTAGCCATTGCGTGGGCTCCTGCCGACACGAACAACACCTGCACAACACAGGCGATCAAAGGGGAAAAACGTGGCATATCCAACTCCAGCCTGGAGCGCGGCGCCGAAGCGCCGCGCGCTTTACATCAGGCTACGATGTCACTGGCAGCCGCCTGGCCAACGGTGGTGACGAGGAAATCCGCCACGCCGTGCCCGGAGAAGTCCACCGCCAAGGTGCCCAGGTTGGTACCTGAGGCATAGGTCAGTACAGCATCGCCGGCATGCCCGGTAAATGCGTTGACAAAGGTCACGCCCGCACCCTTGGTGATACCGGACAGGTCGATCTTGTCCGAACCGGAGGTGAAGTCGAAGATCTTGTCCGCAGCCCCTGGCTTGGAGTCGGAACTGGCACCGTACACGAAAGTGTCGCTGCCAGCGCCGCCCCACAGCTGGTCTGCACCGCCGCCGCCGTAGATGAGGTCGTTGCCGGCCCCGCCCTTGATGGTGTTGGCAACCTGGTTACCAATGATCAGGTCGTTACCCGAACCGCCGAACGCGTTCTCGATGGTGACGCCCTTGGCGATGGACACGTTGCCCACCAGGCCGCCCACATCAGAGAACGAGGTGGCAGTGAGGTTGATCTTCTGGTTCTGGGTGAAACCGGAGAAGTCCAGGGTGTCGTTGCCGCCACCGTCCCATACCGAAAACACCAGCTTGTCGGCATTGGACGTGGCGCTGAGGAAATCACGCCCGGTGTTGGAGTTGAACCCGTAAGTGGTGTCCGTGGCGCGGGTGTTGAAGTTGGCACCGTAGAGCTTCTGGATCGCGGCGATATCGTCGATCAGCGGGCCGGAAGCGTAAGCCTCGACGCCGCCCTTGCTGAAGTTCTGGTTGGTGTTGCTCTCGCTCCAGTAACTCATGAGGCTATAGCCACGCGTGTCCTGTCCATAGGTTGCGTCGTTATAGGTCGGGTTGCCGTTCCCGGCGTTGTAGTCGCCAGGGTGAGCCAGGCCCAGGGTGTGGCCGATTTCGTGGGTCAGGGTCTGCCGGCCATAGTTGTTCAGGTCCGGGGTCTTGTTCGGCGTGTAGCTATTGTTGGTCAGGTACCACGAAGTGCCGTCGTAGCCTGCACCGGTACCGGGCAGGTAAGCGAAGGCCGCGGCGCCGTCCTGGCCGCTGCTGTAGTTGCCGAAGGTCATGTGGCCGTCACCGCCGGAAGCCTTTTCGGTAAAGGTCACGTTGGCAACATCCGCCCAGGATTGCATGGCCAGTGCGGCCTGTGCTTTCTGCTGGGTGTTGAATTGGCTGAACCCGGAGATGCCATGTTTGTTCATGGTGCTCTGGGTAGCCGAGGTGAGGAAGGTGTAGGTCAGATCGATCTTGCCGTTGCCATCAAAGTCCCGGTACGCAGCACCATCCCGCAGCAGCTGGGTCGCTGCCTGGTCCACGGTGTAGGACGGTTTGCCATTGACCGTGAGATTACCGCCACGGTCATACAAATGGCTGAAGCTATCGATTTGCGAGTAAGCAGTGCTGGCTTGCGCGGCAGATACAATAGCCTTGTCTTTTACTTTTGACATAAACGTACTTCCTTGTTTGCAAGTGCATCAGTCTTTGTTCGATAGGAACCTCGCGGGCGAGGATAGTCCTATCACTCACCTCTTTTGAAGGCGTAAGAAAACTGACACAACTTGAAATCTTTCGTCTACATCTATTTCCATCGCACAATTGTGACGCAGGTTCAAGTTGCAGAAGTCCCACGCAGTGTTTATTGGGGGCCGTTGCGTTTATGTGGCCGAATCGGCGCACACCACTATTTAAATATTAAATACAAGTAAAGCCGCTCTAAGCGAACGGCTCACTTGATTAATGGATCCAATATATTGTCACGGTGTCATTAGCAACATTAAAGAGCCACTATTCGCACTATTAAAGTGCGCTGTCCCCCATTACCGGGACATACTCCAGCCACACTGTTGCAGCGCTGCCAAGAGGGTCTCGCCAGCCAGGCCCGGCACCTCGACGCCGTCTTGGGTGGTCATGTCTTCACCTGCCAGAATGGCGTTGATGATCGCCTCCTCCACCACCTCTGCCGCCGCGCTGAACAGCGGCGAAATATGGTCGTTGTTGACCATCTGCAACCCGGTGCTGAGGGGCAGGTCCTTGCGCCCATAGTCGGCCGGTGGCAAATCACGGTTACCGGTGGCAAACGCCAGGAACAGGTCGCCGCTGGAATCTTCGGTGCCGCCGCCGGTACGCGCGATGCCGATGGACGCGCGCTGCGCCAGGCGCTGGCATTGGTGGGGCAGCAAGGGGGCGTCCGTGGCGATGATCACCACGATGGAGCCCATGCCAGGGGTGCCTCGCTCGGCAAAGGGCGAAGCAATGCCCATCAAGTGACGGCCCACCGGGTAGCCATCGACCCGCAGCTCCTGGCGCTTGCCATGGTTGGCCTGCACCAGTACGCCGACAGTCCAGCCGCCCTGCTCTGCTGGCAACCGCCGTGACGCCGTGCCGATGCCGCCCTTGAACTCGTGGCAAATCATGCCGGTACCACCGCCCACCGCGCCTTCCTGCACCGGGCCGCTTTCGGCCTGGTCCAGAGCCTGGCGCACATGCTCTGGGCGCACGTGCTGGCCCCAGATATCGTTGAGCAGGCCATCGTAGGTTTCCATGACCACCGGCATGCACCAGTACACCGCAGGGTCCGCCAGGCGCTCGCGCTCCAGGGCGATCAGGCTGTCGCGCACCACCCCGATACTGTGGGTGTTGGTGATGGCCATCGGCGTGGTCAACAGCCCCGCCTCGCTGATCCACTCAAGGCCCGTGGCGTCGCCGTTACCGTTGAGCACGTGGTAGCCGGCAAAACACGGTTGCTGCCGCGCTTCCCCGGCTCGCGGCTGGACCAGCGTGACGCCGGTGCGCACCTGCTTACCGTCAACACAGGCCTTGATCGTCGAGTGACCGACGCGAACCCCGGGAACATCGGTGATGGCATTCAATTCGCCGGGCATGCCCAACCCCAACGTAATGCCCAATTGACGTGCACGCATACCCACTCCTTACAGTTTCTGGAACGCCGGACTCAACCGGCCACTGATGCAATACAAGATCACCGACAGGGCCAGCAAGCCGATGATAATCATGATGTCGCGTACCGAGGCCTCCAGGATCAAGGTGACCAGCAGGTAACCGGCACCCAGTACCGCCAGCAATGCCGGCAGCGGCCATAACGGCATGCGATAGGGATGTTCGCGATCACGCAGCAGCACCCGGCTCATCAGCGCGCTCAGCGCCACCACCAGGTACACCAGCATGATCAGCAGCACGCTGAACGAGGTCAGGTCGGCCAGGTTAGAACTGAAGCTCAACAGCGCCGAGGGTATCGCCAGGAACAGCGTCGCCAGCCACGGCGAGTCCCAGCGCGGGTGAATACGCGTGAACAGCTTGTTGATACTCGGCGTCCACAGCGCATCGCGACCGCTACTGAATACCACGCGGCCAATCTGGATCACGATGGCAACGATGGCGTTGAACACCGACAGGAAAATCCCGGCACTCACCAGCCGCGACAAGGTTTCATTGCCATGACTGGTCAACAGATAGCCGATCGGGTCGGGGCTGCTGATCATTGCGCTCAGGGACGGCGCGCCGATCAACAGCGCAGTGATCGGCACCAACTCGATGACCACCACCAACCCCAACGACCATAGCACCGCCTTGTGCACGCCCTTGCCGCCGCACTTCATGTCTTCGGCCAGCAACACCGCCGGGCCGTAGCCGTTGAACGAGAACAGGCCGATGCCGACGGCGCCGATCACCAAGGCCCAGGGTGCCAGGTGCAGCACGCCGTTTTCGACGATCTGCGGCTGCAACAACACACTGGCCGGTTGCACCGGGTTACCGAAGCCGATCACCACAATCACCAGCAACGCCGCCACTTCCAATAGCAGGCAGGTGCCGGTGATCCAGGCGTTGAGCTTGATGTTGAGGATGCCCAGGGCGTAGCTGCACACCACGATCACCAGGGCGACGGTTTGCGAATCGAATGTCGTGCCGAGGGCGTTATTCAGGTAAGTCGCCGCACCGGTCGCCAATACCGGCGGGATAAACAGCAACATCACCAACACCGTCAGGAAGGTGGCGTAACCGGCCATGCCACCAAACACGCGCTTGGCATACACATACTCGCCGCCGGCGCTGTTATGGGCGCGGCCGAGTTCGGCGTAACAGAAGGCGAACATCAACGCGAGCAACGCCGCCATCACAAACGCCAGGAACACGCCACTGCCCGCCTGCTGGATGGCAAACGGGGCGATCACGAAGACGGAACTGGCCGGCGTTACCGCTGAAACGGTAATCGCCACGACATCAAAGACGCTCAGGGTGGGCTTGAGCACGCCATCGGGCGCGGGGGTGGCACTCATATCGTTATCCTCTGTCGTTGTTTTTGGTGTGAGGCAGGAACGAAAAATGATTGTTCCTCGGGATATGCTTCCCGTTGGACAGTGTCGACGTTATCGGCTGGTGGGGCTGCCGGCCAATTCCCCTATTGGCGTACTCCCCTTGACGGTGCCCAGCAGAAGCCTAACCCTTGGCCGATCATTTGAGGGTGGGGATGTTGAGATGAGCCTGTTCCGGGAAATCGGTATGCACGCGGGGTTGGGCCGCACCCTGTCACAGATCGGCACCGAGCGGTTCTGGAAGCAACTGGTGCTGTTATTGCATCAGTGCCTGCCCTTCGATAATGCCCTGGCGATTTTCTACCCGCTGGATGGCCCGCCCCAGGCCCTGGAGGAGTACGACGCCCAACCCAGCAGCAAGCCGGCGTCGATGCTGGTGTACCTCAACGGCCTGTACCTGCTCGACCCGTTTTACCAGGCTTGCCGCGAAAACTATGCCAGCGGCGTATACCGCCTGGAGGAAGTGGCGCCGGACCATTTTCGCCAGAGTGAGTACTTCCTCAATTACTTCCACGACAATGTGCTGGAAGACGAAGTGCAAGTGATCCTGCAACTGCCCGGCGTGGGCACGCTGTCGCTGTCGCTGGGCATGCAGCGGCGCTTCAGCTTCGAAGAAACCGGGCTGTTGACCACGCTGTCGGCGTGGGTGTTGCCGCTCATGCACCAGCATTGGCAGCAAAGCACCCAGCGGGCACCGGCCATGGACAGCCAGATTCGCGATGCCCTGAGTCATTTCGGCAGCGGTGTGCTGTCGGACCGCGAGCTGGAAATCGCCCGGCTGGTGTTGCGAGGGTTCTCCTCCAAGGCCATGGCCGAACGCTTGAAGATCTCACCGGACACCGTAAAAGTTCACCGCAGGCATTTGTACGCCAAGCTGGACATTTCGTCGCAGCCCGAGTTGTTTTCACTATTCATCCAGTCATTGGGGCATGACCTGGAGAACCCATAAACCTCATTCGAGCTGAAAGCGTGGTTGGCGCCTGTCAACGCCCCGTCCGTATGGTATTCCATACCCGAGTACGCACCCGGTCGATATTCAACGGCATGGCTTGCAGTGCAAACAGCTTGCCCATCATCTCCGGGCTCGGATACACCTTGGTGTCGGCCTTGATCGCCGGGTCTACCAGGCTGTCGGCCGCCGCGTTGCCGTTAGCGTAGTGCACGTAGTTGGTGACACTCGCCATCACGTCGGGGCGCAGCAGATAGTTCATGAAGGCATAGCCGGCTTTCTCATCCGGCGCGTCGGCGGGCATGGCGACCATGTCAAACCAGATCGCCGCGCCTTCCTTGGGAATGTTGTAGCCGATATTCACGCCGTTCCCGGCTTCCTTGGCGCGGCTTTCGGCCTGCAGGATGTCGCCGGAGAAACCGACGGCTACACAGATATCGCCATTGGCCAGGTCGGCGGTGTATTTCGAGGAATGAAAATACGCCACGTAAGGCCGCACTTGCATCAGCAGGGCTTCGGCCTTCTTGTAGTCCTCGGCTTTTTTGCTGTGGTGCGGCAAGCCCAGGTAATTGAGCGCGGCTGGCAGCAGTTCGGGGCCGTTGTCGAGGATGGCGACCCCGCACTTTTGCAGCTTGGCCATGTTTTCCGGCTTGAAGATCAAGTCCCAGGAGTCCACCGGGGCGTCGTCGCCGAGTACCGCCTTGACCTTGTCGATGTTGTAGCCAATGCCGGTGCTGCCCCACAGGTACGGAAAGCCGTGAGCATTGCCAGGGTCATTGTTTTCCACGGCCTTGAGCAGCACCGGGTTGAGATTTTTCCAGTTGGGCAGCTGGCTCTTGTCGAGCTTTTTAAGGGCGCCGCCCTGGATCTGCCGAGCCATGAAATGGTTGGAGGGAAACACCACGTCGTAACCCGATTTACCGGTCATCAGCTTGCCATCGAGGGTTTCGTTGCTGTCGTACAGGTCATAGGTGAAACCGATGCCGGTGTCTTTCTGGAAATTCCTGGTGGTGTCCGGTGCGATGTAGTCCGACCAGTTATAGATCTTCACGGTCTCGGCAGCCTGGCTGATAGTAGCCAGCAACATCAAGGGCAACAGGGCAATAGCTTTCATGGTTCGATTTCCTGGCGGTTTTAGGGCTGTTTTTATGGCAGGCGATCAAGGATCAAAGCGTTACAGAATCAGGACGTAGGTCTTGCGCACGGTTTCCTGGATATCCCAGATACCGGTGCTATTGGCTGGCAACATCAGTGCGTCACCGGCTTGTATGTGCAGGGTTTCCCCGTTGTCGGGCGTGAAGGTGCAGCGCCCTTGGATGAAATGGCAAAACTCCTGGGACTTGATCTGTCGACGCCAGCGCCCCGGGGTGCAGGCCCAGATGCCGGTCTCGACCCCGTCGTTGCGCTCCACGCTCAGGGTCGAGGCCACGGCGATGGGCGCGCCCAGGGGCACCGCCACCGGTGATGAATTTGGCAGAGCGGTGTTCAGCGTGTCTTTGAATTGCGTAATGCTCATGGGTTTTCCCCTGTGGGTGGAACGAGTCAGTGCATGAAGCCTTCCATGAAACCGGCAACGCCGGTTGCCAGCTTGCGGCGCCAGGGCGGGGTGTTGGGGTTGGCCAACACCTGGTCTTCATGGACAAAACTGCGAATGATCGCGTTGTAACCCAGCCAGCGGCACGGCTCGGGCTCCCAGGCCTTGAGCGCCTGGAGTCCGCCTTCGCGAATCACCCAGGGTTGTCGGGTCAACGGGGTGTCGCGGCCCAGGATCAAGTCGGCCAGGGTACGGCCGCCGAGGTTGGTGGCGCCCACGCCCTCCCCGCCATAACCGCCGGACAGTGCGATGCCAGTGGCGTGGTCACAGAGCATGTGCGGACGAAAACGGCGCGACATGCCCAGGTTGCCGCCCCAGGAGTGGGTAATCCTGGCCTTTTTCAGCTGTGGGAAGAGTTCTCCAAACAGGTAGCGACGCAACTCTACTTCGCTGTCCGTCAGGTCGAAGTTGTGCCGTAACTTGCCGGCAAATTGATAGCCACCACGGGCGCCGAACACCAGGCGATTGTCGGCCGTGCGCTGGCCGTAGGTGACTTGTCGGCTGCTCTCGCCAAAAGCCTGGCCCTGGCTGAGCCCGATGCCCTCCCAGGTGCTGGCCGGCAGCGGTTCGGTGGCGACGATCAAACTCTGCACCGGTAACTGGTAGCGACCCAATGGGGGCAAGGTATTGGCGTAACCCTCGACAGCAGGCACCACCCAGGCGGCGCGCACGCTGGCCCTGGCGGTGCGCAGGCCGCCGGACTGCCAATGGGTCACGGGGCTGTTTTCGTAAATGGTCACGCCCAGGTTCTCAACCGCCCGCGCCAGGCCACGCACCAGCTTTGCCGGGTTGATCGTCGCGACGTGGGGGGCATAGATGCCGCCATAAGGCTTGGCAATGCGGACCTGCTCGGCCAATTGCTGCGGGCTGAGCCAGCGGTAGTCGTCTTCGGTGAGGCCCTGGGCGTACAGCTTGTCCAGATAGCGGCGCAGGCTGACTTCCTGCTCGGGGTAGCGTGCGGCGCAATACAAGGCGCCGCCTTTGCGGTAGTCGCAGTCAATACCTTCGCGGGCCAGCACCTGAGCCACTTCATCAGGGATACCGTGCAGCAGGTCAAACGAAGCGCGACGCTGCTGGGGGGCAAGCTCAGCCAGCAGACGGTCTTCTCCCAAGAGGTTGCCCATCAACCAGCCACCATTGCGCCCGGATGCGCCGAAACCGGCCGTTTGCGCCTCGATGATTGCAATTTTCAGCTCAGGGGCCTGGCGCTTCAGGTAATAGGCGGTCCACAGGCCGGTATAGCCGGCGCCGATAATCGCCACGTTGACGTCCAGGTCGTGCTCCAGCGACGGGCGCGCTACCAGCGGGTCGTCCAACTGGTCCATCCATAAACTGATACTGCGCCATGCCGGCATGCCAGGTTCCCCTACCTCGGTTCGATAGGGCCGATCCTAGAGTGCAGCGTCAGGGGCTGTCTTGCGCGCGTGCACGCATAGAAATTTGTTTGAGGTACGCCTTGGGCGATTGCCCGGTGTGCTGGCGAAAAGCGCTGTAGAACGCCGAGAGTGAATTGAAACCGGCGGCAAAGGCCAACTCATCGACTTTGACCGGCGCGGTGGCGTGGTCCAGCGCGGCCAGTACATGCTGGAGTCGCGCCTGGTTGACGTAGCGATAGAAGCTCTGCCCCAGCACCTGGTTCAGCAGGTAGGACATCTGGTTGCGACTGTAGCCACAGGCCTTGGCGACCCGCTGCAGGTCCAAGTCCGGGTCCAGGTACGGCTGCTGACGCTCGAAATATTGTTGCAGGTCATTGGCCATATAACCCAACTGCTGGGGCGACAAACCCAGGCGGCTGACCGTGGTACGCAGCGCCTGGGTCGGTTGCTCGTGCACCAGGGACGCATATTCATGCACCCGCCAGATCAACCCGTCGCGCACCGTAATGGCCTCACTGGTACGAAACGACACCAGGCCCTGGCCGCCACGCAAGGTAATGCGGTACTGGATAAACGCGGTATCGCCATCGGCTCGGATGCGATCAGTGTGCTCAATCGCTTCATCTGCCTCACGGGGCATGCTGGCCTGCAAGTACTCGCGCAACTCGGCATAGCCCACCACACGGTTCTGGAAGAAATCGTGGTACTGGATCTCGGGGTGGTAGTAAGCCATCACCCCGTCCAGATCGCGATGTCGCCAGCACAGGTGATGGCGCAGCACCAGCGCGCCGGTAGCGTGGGAATTGTGACACTCATCGTCTGGAGCGATGTCGGACATATCGGGCTCTACGGCGGAGAAAATGCTCGAGAATGCCGAACTTTACCCTTCCCTTCAATGGTCAGATCGAGCGTCTGACTAATGGCCTTTTGCCTATTCCTTTGTAGGACATGATCTATATCAAAACCAGGCGAAAGAACCGCCGAACGGGCCGAAAAAAGTCACCTTGCAGTTGCGAACGAATGCTATTTTTAAGCCCTTAGCTGTCATGACCAGTGAAGGTCCTGGCCCCTGCCGCGAGCTAAAGGAAGCGCTCAATGAACAAGGTGGGCAACATGAACAAAGTGACATTTCCCAACGCCTGCCAGCTGATGCGCTGGCATTTTCACCCGATGGGCTTCGAGGGCAGCATGGACGCCCCCGGCAGCATGATCGCCCGCCTGTTCGACCGGGCCAGCGGCGAGACATTGATCGCCATCGCGGGGATCCCGTGCGCTACGGTGATGAACGCGGCTGATGTGGAGCGCATCATCGAGGCCGTGGAGGATGAATTGGAGAGTTTCGTGCCGCCGGTTTCGTTGCGGGCGTGAGGCGGCAATAGCGTAATAACGCCCACTTTGACGGTAACCACGATGCGAAGCGAGCCGCTCTTGGTCTTGATCTTGATCTGCTTTTGATCTTGATCTCAGGCGCCCCGTTAAACCACGCTGGCCGAACGCAGGCTTGAAT
>NZ_JALJRP010000054.1:0-24692 GCF_024519715.1 Pseudomonas sp. Pse35
GCTTTTCAAAAGTGAGCCGCTGTAAAAGCGGAACCCTAAGTGGCCGTTACCGCAGGAATGGATATGTACTCGGTATAAACAGTGTCGCCTGTCAGGTCGCCATCGCAGGCAAGCCAGCTCCCACATTTGGAACGCTGACCGTCAGATAGATAGAGGCCGGCTGCCAGGCCGTCTTCGCAGGCAAGCCAGCTCCCACATGGGCTCTATGTCCAGCTAAAAAATAGGCCGAGGGCATGAGCTGATTCGACCCTCCCCGCCCGTCATCCAACCGTCACATCCATCTGCTGTGCTGGCGCCCATTACTCATTTGCCCAAGGACCCGTGGCCATGTTTTCCGTGCTCAAACCCCACCGCTGGAAACTCGCATTGCTCCTGATCGCCGCCAACCTCGGACTGATCCTGCACCTGGCCTGCGGCGAGCTCAAAAGCGTCAGCGAATGGGTGTGGCTGGATATCATCGGCGAAGGCGGTTCGGCGCTGCTCGCGCTGATCTGGCTGGGCCTGGTATTGAAAAGCCGCCCCGCCGGACGGGTCACCCAATACCTGGCGCTGGGGCTGTCGTGCATCTTTTTTTCCTGGTGGATCGACAGCCTCGACGAATTCATCCGCCTGCCTGACAGCATCTCCTGGGATCACTGGCTGGAGTCAGGGCCAATGCCGGTGGGCATGATCCTGCTGACGATTGGCATTTATCACTGGCACCACGAACAACTGGCGATCAGCGCACAGATGGAAAAACGCGAGCGGTTGTTTCGCGAGCATCGGCTGTTCGACAAACTCACGCCCCTGGCCGGTGCCGACTACCTCAAGCGCCAACTCGCCGACAGCCTGCGTGACAGCCAAGCGCAGCAACAACCACTGTCGTTGTTGGCCCTGGACCTGGACAACTTCGCCACCATCAACCAGGCCTACGGGCATGCCGAGGGTGATGCGGTGCTACAGGCGGTCAGCCATGTGCTGCTGCTCAACCTGCGCCGCCAGGACCTGTTGTGCCGCCTGGCGGGCGATCGTTTTGTGGTGCTGCTGCCCAACACCGGCGAGCGCCAGGCCCAGGGCCTGGCGCTGGAGTTGCAACACGCGGTGCAGAGCCTCGCCCACAAGAGCCGGCAACAGGGCGAACGCCTGCAACTGACGGCGACCACGGCGGTGGTGATGGCCTTGCAAGAGTCACCCCACGAGCTGCTCAAACGGCTGAATATGGGCCTGGCCCGGGCCAAGCAACCCCTTGCGAAAAGTGCCTGAAATGGCCGTGAAAACCAGCTGGTATGAAAACGACAGCCGCTTCATCCCCGGTCACTATCAACCCGCCACGTTGATCGACCTGGGCTTGTCCCGGGACATCGACAGCCATCGCCTACTGCGCGGCACCGGCCTGTTCCACGAAGACATCCTGGCCGGCAATGCGCGGTTGAGCCCGCAGCAGTTCCTGGGTTTGATCGGCAACAGCCGCAAACTGCTGGATGCCGATGACAGCAGTTTCCTGTTTGGCCAACGCCTGCTGCCCGGCTACTACGGCGCCGCCAGTCATGCGCTGGGGCATGCACAGAACCTTCATCAGGCCCTGGATATCCTGATCCAGCAACAAGTGCTGCTCAGCCCGCTGGCCACGCTGCAACTGGAGCTGGATGAGCACCACGCTTACCTGTATTGGTTGGACAGTTGCGGCGCCGGCGAACACTGGCGCTTTCTGCTCGAAGCCAGCATGACTTCACTGGTTGCCATGAGCCAATGGCTCAGCGGCCAGCGCTTGCCGTGGGTGTGCAGCTTCAGCCACGCCGAACCTCGGTATGTCGAGCAATACTGGGTGCATCTGGGCGAACACACGCGCTTCGAACGCCCTCTGAACATGATGTGCCTCCCCCGTGAATACCTCACCCACACCTGGCCGGGTGCTTCGGCCACGGCGGGCCAGGTCGCGCGCCAGCAAGCCCTTGAACAAATCGAGCAACTGGGCTTTGCCACAAGTTTTCTGGACTGCCTCGATGCCTACCTGCGCGAACACGTGCGCCAGCCACCAAGCCTGGAACAGGCCGCCCACACCTTCGCCATGAGCCCGGCCACGCTAAAGCGCAAGTTGCAACGGCACGACACCGGTTTTCAGCAACAGGTCGACCGGGTGCGCAAGCATGTGGCGTTGCACCTGTACCAGGCCAAGGGGTGGAGTAACGAGCAAGTAGCGGCGTACCTGAATTTCAACGATGCGGCGAATTTTCGGCGCTCGTTCAAGCGGTGGACGGGCAGCACGCCCAACCTGATCCGCCAACTGTTCAGCAGCCGCTAGCCAGGCGTTCGCGCAGGAACTCCACCAGCGCTTGCACCGGGCGTGAACTCTGGCGGTGCTGCGGGTACACCGCCGACAGGGTCAAGGCCTCAGGAGCGAAGTCCTCCAGTACCTTGACCAGACGCCCATCCTTCAAGGCCTCGCTGACAATGAACGTCGGTAGGTAGGTAACGCCCAAACCGGCTATCGCGGTATCGCGCAGCAGGTCACCGTTGTTGACGCGCATGCGCCCACTGACGCTCAACGCTTGCACCTTGCCTTTGAAACGCCATTGCACCTGACGGCCGTGGCCGTAAGGCAGGCAGTCGTGCGTGGCTAAATCCTCGGGTTTCAATGGCGTACCCCGCAGCGCCAGGTAGTCGGGGCTGGCGCAATACACCCGCTCGATAGCGGCGATCCGCCGGGCGATCAGGGTGGAGTCTTCCAGGGTGCCGATGCGCAGCACCAGGTCGTAGCCTTCGCCGATCAAGTCCACCGGGCGGTCGCTCAGGTCGACTTCAACGCAGACCTGCGGATGCTGGCGCAGGAACAACGGCAACAGGCAACCCAGGTGCGCCATGGCGAACGACAAGGGTGCACTGAGGCGAATGGTGCCGCGGGGTTCGCTGTTCTGGCCGGCGATGCCTTGCTCCACTTGCTCCACCTCACCGAGCAGGCGCAAGGCCGACTCGTAGTAACTCTGGCCCAGCGGCGTGACGTCCAGGCGCCGTGTGGAGCGGTTGAGCAGGCGTACGCCCAGGCGGTCTTCCAGTTGGATCAGGCGGCGGCTGACGAATTGCTTGGACAAGCCCAATTGCTCGGCGGCGGCAGTGAAACTGCCGGATTCCATGACCTGGCAGAACAGGCGCATGTCTTCGAAGGGGTTCATTGTCGCTTCTCAGGGGACGATAGGCTGTTTTATAGCCCGTCAGTGGTCACACCACAAACCAAAATGTGAACACCATCAAATGTTGGAGCTGTGTCAGGCGCTGATGTTGTGGGCAATATAAACCCATGTGGGAGCTGGCTTGCCTGCGATAGCGGTGTATCAGCCAGCAATACTGTTGACTGATGCATCGCAATCGCGGGCAAGCCCAGCTCCCACAGGGTTTTGCGGTGTTTTACAGAGCAGGTTACTTGGCAGCGAACGCCGAGTAGCTGTTCATCAGGTTGCGGTAGTTGGGAATGCGCGGCGAAAGCAGGTTGGCCAGGCCTTCCATATCGTTGCGCCAGTCCACTTGCAGCTCGCAGGCCACGGAGAACCAGTTGACCAGTTGCGCACCGGCGGCGGTCATACGCGCCCAGGCGGCTTGTTGCACGGTTTCGTTGAAGGTGCCGGAAGCGTCGGTGACCACGAAAACCTCGAAGCCTTCGTCAAGGGCACACAGGGTCGGGAATGCCACGCACACGTCGGTCACCACACCGGCAATGATGATCTGCTTGCGGCCGGTCGCCTTGACGGCCTTGACGAAATCTTCGTTGTCCCATGCGTTGATCTGGCCAGGGCGCGGAATGTACGGCGCGTCGGGGAACAGTTCTTTGAGCTCAGGCACCAGCGGGCCGTTGGGGCCGCTTTCAAAGCTGGTGGTCAGGATGGTCGGCAGGTTGAAGAACTTCGCCACGTCGGCCAGGGCCAGCACGTTGTTCTTGAACTCGTTGGGGGAGAAATCCTGCACCAGGGAGATCAGGCCGGTCTGGTGATCAACCAACAGCACAACAGCATCGTCTTTGTTCAAGCGCTTGTAAGTCATGGGTAACTCCTTTGGGGATGGGGTGTTTTTCAAAAAGCAAAGCAGGAGCAGCCGAACGCCCCCCAGAAACCCTGGAAGTCGCTGACCGGCACGCTGGAAAGGCGCGCTTTTTCATGGCTGTGGGCATGCACGCCACAGGGGCCGCTGCACTGGTGAACCTGGGCCTGCATCGGCGACGTCGGGCGCCAGTGCCCTGGCACCTTGACCACCGGCGACCAGTCGGGCAGCACCGGTACTCGTGGCGGTGCGAAATCTTCGAAGTCGCCAGCGCCGTACACGACCTTGCCGCCGACCACTGTCAGCACCGACTCGATCCACTTGATAGCTTCTTCCTCGACACTGAAAAAGTCCGCCGACAACGCGGCGACATCCGCCAATTGACCGACCTTGATCTGGCCTTTCTTGCCCTGCTCGGACGAGAACCAGGCGCTGCCGTGGGTGAACAGCTCCAATGCGGTAAGGCGCGGCAAGCCCTCGGCGTGCAGCTCCAGGCCACCGACGGTACGGCCGCTGACCATCCAGTACAGCGAGGTCCAGGGGTTGTAGCTCGACACGCGGGTGGCATCGGTGCCCGCCCCAACCGGCACGCCTTCGGCCAGCATGCGCTTGATCGGCGGTGTGGCTTCGGCGGCCTTGGCGCCGTAGCGCTCGACAAAGTATTCGCCCTGGAACGCCATGCGATCCTGAATCGCAATACCGCCACCGAGGGCACGCACACGTTCGATGTTTTTCGGGGTGATGGTTTCGGCGTGGTCGAAGAACCACGGCAAGCCATTGAACGGAATATCGCGGTTGACCTTCTCGAACACGTCAAGCATGCGCGAGATGGACTCGTCGTAAGTGGCGTGCAGACGGAACGGCCAGCGCTGTTCCACCAGGTGGCGCACCACCGGTTCCAGCTCCTGTTCCATGGTCAGCGGCAGGTCCGGGCGGGGCTCGAGGAAGTCTTCAAAGTCCGCCGCCGAGAACACCAGCATTTCGCCGGCCCCGTTATGGCGCAGGTAGTCATCGCCCTGATGCAGGGTGACGCTGCCGGTCCAGTTCTTGAAATCGCTGAGCTCTTCCTTGGGCTTCTGGGTGAACAGGTTGTAGGCGATGCGCACCGTCAACTGTTGATCCTTGGCCAGTTGCTCGATCACCGCGTAGTCATCGGGGTAGTTCTGGAAGCCGCCGCCGGCATCGATGGCGCTGGTCAGGCCCAGGCGATTGAGTTCCCGCATGAACTGGCGGGTGGAGTTGACCTGGTATTCCAAAGGCAGTTTCGGGCCCTTGGCCAAGGTCGCATACAGGATCATCGCGTTAGGCCGCGCCACCAGCATGCCGGTGGGGTTGCCGTTGCTGTCGCGCACGATCTCACCGCCCGGCGGGTTCGGCGTGTCCTTGGTGTAGCCCGCCACCCGCAGGGCTGCGCGGTTGAGCAAGGCGCGGTCGTACAAGTGCAGCACGAACACCGGGGTGTCCGGGGCGGCCTGGTTGAGTTCTTCCAGGGTGGGCATGCGCTTTTCGGCGAACTGGAATTCGTTCCAACCGCCCACCACGCGTACCCATTGCGGCGTGGGCGTGCGGTCGGCCTGGTCCTTGAGCATGCGCAAGGCATCGGCCAGGGACGGCACGCCTTCCCAGCGCAGTTCAAGGTTGTAGTTCAACCCGCCACGAATCAGGTGCAAGTGCGAGTCGTTGAGGCCGGGAATTACGGTGCGGCCCTTGAGGTCGATGACCTGGGTGCCGCTGCCGCGCAGGGCCATGGCTTCGCCGTCGGTACCCACGGCGACAAAGCGCCCTTGGTGGATGGCCACGGCGGTGGCGCGTGGGTTTTCCCGGTCCACGGTGTGGAACTGGCCATTGAACAGAATCAGATCGGCGTTCATAGGGTTTCCTTTACAGAGGCTTCAAGCCAGGGAGCGAACAGGCGGGTGGCCGCCGGCATCAGCAGGTACACCACCAGCAACACGATGGTCAGGGTGACCAGGAAGGTGGAGACCACGTAATTGGACAGAAACGGGTGCAACCGCAGGATCGGCCCCCAGATAAACGGCAGCAGCAGGGTTTGCGGCAGGATCACAAACAGGCTGACCACCGCCTGCTTCCAGCGCGGCGGCTTGGCACCACCCTCGGCCTGGGGCGTGAACCAGAATTCATTGGCCGCGCCGATTTCCGTCTGGTCGCCGTCCGCCAGCATCGGCGCGGCTTCGTCGATCAGGGCCTGGCGTTGCGGGGAGCCGAGCCACAGCTCAAGGGCGCTGGTGGAGCTATAGCGCAGCACGCAAGTGAACAGCGCCATGCCGTTTTGCTGGCTGCGCACCACGTCAACACCAAGGTGCCCAGGGCGTTCGCCCGCGATGCGCACGATGCGGCGCAACCAGGCTTCGTACTCGACTTCAAAACCGGGTTTGACCCGGTGCTTGACGACCAGGGTGACGACTTCGTCGGGGCCGGTGTTGGTGGTTGAATCCATGGCTGAGTGCTTCCCCGGAGTATTGAGCGATGGGGAGAGTCTGGCGGCTTGGCGGCTGGGGAGAATTGGATGTATGTGCTGTTTGGCTTGTTGCAGGAGCGGGCTTGCGCGCAAAAAACGTCAACGATAACCCCTACTTTCTGAATAAACGTGGCGCCTGGGAGTTTTTCGCGAGCAAGCTCGCTCCTGCAATGGCCGGCAAATCTATGTGGCCCGCGCCATATGCTCCGCAATCCTGCCCCTCAGCCACCGCTCCGCCGGGTCGTTGTCATGCACCCCGCTCCACACCATCGACAGCTCCGCAGCATCAATCGCAAACGGCGGGTCCTCGGCGCGCAGGCGTGTGCCTTCGGTCAACGCGCACGCGGCGTAATCCGGCACGGTCGCGATAATCTGCGTCCCCGCCAGCAACGCCCGTAACCCGCTGAACTGCGGCACCGCCAGTACCACGCGGCGCGAGCGGCCGATGCGGGCCAGGTCCAGGTCGATATTGCCGCTCAGGTCACCGGAGAACGACACCATTGCATGGGGCCTGGCGCAGTAATCATCCAGGGTCAGCGGCGCCTCGCCGTCATCGCCGCGCAGGACCTTGCAGGGGATATCGCGCAGTTTCTTGCGCTTGGCATTGGCCGGCAGATCGGTGGTGTAGCTGACCCCCACGGAGATTTCACCGCTGGCCAGCAGCGAAGGCATCAACAGGTAATTGGCGCGGCGCACCACCACGATGATGCCTGGCGCTTCTTCGCGCAGGCGGCTGAGTAACGACGGAAACAGCCCGAACTCCGCATCATCGGACAGGCCGATACGAAACACCGCGCAGCTGGTGGAGGGGTCGAAATCCTTGGCGCGGCTGACGGCGCCCGAGATGGTGTCCATGGCAGGTTGCAGCTCCTTGAGTATCGCCAGTGCGCGCGCCGTGGGTTCCATGGCACGGCCGTTACGCAGCAGCAACGGGTCGTCGAACAAATCGCGCAAACGGCCCAGCGCGGCGCTCACTGCCGGTTGGCCGATAAACAGTTTTTCGGCGACTCGGGTCAGGTTTTTCTCGAACATCAAGGCTTCGAAAATCACCAGCAGGTTCATATCGACGCGGCGCAGATCGTTGCGGTTCATGGGCGCTATCCAAACGTTTTCCAGGGGGCCAGGGAAGCATGCACTGCACGCCTGGGATTGCATAGCTGTGCTGTCTTTTCCGGCACCGCACCTGGCGAAATTAACAACGATTAACTCGTCAGCCAGGCGCTCCGGCAACAAGATGAAGCGCGTCTACACTGCACCCATCCACCGGGAACGTTCCCATCGACTGCGGATATTTGTCATGGCCCGACTCGAGCAATATTCCCCCCGGTTGCCCGCCACCGGTGGCCTGTGCCCCCGGCGCGAGCGCATCGCCAAGCAACTGATCCTCGCCAACCTCGGCGAAAGCCTGGCGATCGCCGACCTGGCCCAGGCCTGCGCCTTGTCGCGCAGCCATTTTTCCCGCGCCTTCAAGTGCACCACCGGGCTGTCGCCCCAGGAATGGATTCGCCAGCAACGCATCCAGCGCGCCAAGGAACTGATTACCGGCTCGTCCCTGAGCCTCACCCAGATCAGCCTGGAATGTGGCTTTTGCGACCAGGCGCACTTCTGCCATATGTTCACCCGCAGCGAAGGCGTCAACCCGATGACCTGGCGAAATCACCACTCGCGCAGCAAACCTGATGTGATCGCTGCCTAGTGGTCTGCACGTACCTGGAATATGCTGGTCGCTCCCTTCCTCCAGAACCTGGGCAGCCATGAATGACTTGAGCGACCAGGCCGTGCATTTCGGCCCCTACCGCATCCACCCGCGCCAGCGCCTGGTGCTGGAGGCCGGCCGCCCGCTGCGCCTGGGGCGGCGGGCGGTGGACATTCTGCTGATCCTGCTGGAGCACGCCGGCAATGTGGTGAGCAAACAGGAGTTGATCGCAAGGGTCTGGCCCAAAAGCGTGGTGGAAGACGGCAACCTGCGGGTGCACATGGCTGCGTTGCGCAAGGCACTGGGCGACGGCCAGGCCGGGCAGCGCTATATCGTCACGGTCGCCCAGCGCGGCTACAGTTTTGTTGCGCCACTGAGCATCGAACCCATGACGCTGCCCACCGACGGTGCGCCCCAACGCCCCAGCCATAACCTGCCCCTGCGGCGCACGCGCATGATCGGCCGCCAAGCGCTGATCGACGCCCTGGTACAACAACTGCCGCAGCAGCGCTTTATCACCCTGACCGGCGCCGGAGGCATCGGCAAGACCACCGTCGCCCTGCGGGTCGCGGAATTGCTGATCGGGCATTACCGCGACGGTATTCACCTGCTGGACCTGGCGCCGCTCAGTGCCGCGTCCATGATCCTGCCCAACCTCGCCGCCCTGCTCGGCCTGACACCGGGCGAGAATGCCTCCCTGGCCAGCCTCGCCCGCAGTCTGCAGGCACGCCAGATGCTGCTGGTGATCGACAACTGCGAGCACCTGCTCGACGACATCGCCCTGATCAGTGAAACCCTGCTGCGCCATGCACCGCACCTGCACATCCTCACCACCAGCCGCGAAGCCCTGCGCGCCGAAGGTGAATATGTGCAGCGCCTTGAGCCGCTGGCCTGCCCGCCCGCCACCGGCAACCGCGCCCAGGCCCTGGGTTACCCGGCCATGCAATTGCTGATCGAGCGCGCCATGTCCCACCAGGAGAGCTTTGCCCTCAGCGACGCTGAACTGCCCCTGGCGATTGATATCTGCCAGCGCCTGGACGGCATTCCCCTGGCGATCGAACTGGTGGCCGCGCAAATCGAACGGTTTGGTTTGCCGGGCCTGCTGGTGCAGATGGAAGACAACTTTCGGCTGCTGACCCGCGGCCGACGCAGTGCCCTGCCCCGCCAGCAGACCCTGCGCGCCACGCTCGACTGGAGCTTTGACCTGCTAACGGCGTGCGAGCAAATCTGCCTGCGCCGCCTGGCGGTCTTCCGTGGCGGCTTCAGCCTGGTCAGCGCAGCGGCGGTGATCGCCGGGGAGCAAGTGGCCCCCGCCGAAGTGCTGGGCTCCATTACGCAACTGGTGGCCAAGTCGTTGTTGAACGTGGAAGCAAGCGATGACGAGATGGTCTATCGCCTGCTGGACATCACCCGCACCTACGCCCTGGAAAAGCTCAGCCAGGCCTGCGAACTGCATGCCACACGAGAGCGCCACGCTGCACGCTGCCTGGCGCTGATGGAACAGGCCCAAGGCGACTGGGACCTGATCGCCACACAGCCGTGGATCGACCGTTACGCACCGCTGCGCGAAGACGTGCGTGCCGCCCTCGACTGGGGCTTTGCTGACGACGGTGCGCAGCTGCTGGCTATCCGCCTGACGGTCAGCGCGATGCCGCTGTGGCAAGAGTTGTCGTTGCTGCGTGAGCACGGCGGCTATGTGGACCAGGCGCTGGCGCTGATCGGCCAGGTCACCGCGCCCTGCACGCAATTGACCCTGCAACTGCAATTGGCCCTGGGCAGCCTCTCCTACCACGCCATGGGCGCCGCACCTCGGACCATTGCGGCATTCGAGGGTGCCGCACGCCTGGCCGAGACAACCCAGGACCTTGGCGGCCAGTTGCGGGCGGTCTCCGGGCTGATGGCGGTGAACCTGTGCGCCGGGCGCTACGGCCCAGCGCAGGCGCTGAGTGTGCAGTTTGAACGCCTCGACCCACGCACCGAGCCGTTGCTGGGCCTTAGCGCGCAGCGGCTGCGTGCGCTGGGTCAGCATTACACCGGCAACCAGACGCTCGCCCGGCACCACGCCGAGCAGGTGCTGCAGCGCATGTCCCAAAGCGGTCACGTGAACCGCTTTGCCTTCGGGGTTGGCGTGCAGTACGACCAGGGCGTCGCCTCCTTGACCGTGCTGGCGCGAATCCTGTGGTTGCAGGGCTTTCCCGAGCGCGCCTGGCGCACCGCCAGTCAGGCTTTGGAGTTGGCGCTACAGATCAACCACGGCACCTCGATTTGCTACACCCTGGCCCTGGCTGGGGTGGTGATCGCCCGCTACAACGGCGCCGAAGACGACGCCCAAGCCCTGCAAAGGCTGCTGCTGGAGCAGTCGCACAAGCATTCTGTGCAGTTGTTCCAGACCTGGGCCGGACATTACGCCGGTATTCTTGGCCAACCGGATTGGCAGGGCCTGGGTCTGATCCAAGACACCTTGATCACCTTCGGCACCCATGCCGTGGATGCACCAACCCTGGAACGTGCGCGCAGTGGCGCTGCGGGCTGGTGCGCCCCGGAGATTCTGCGGGTGTACGCCTTGCAGCTAGAGGATGAGCACACCACTGAAACCCTGCTGCTGGAGGCGCTGGGCCTGGCGCACCAGCAAGGCGCCCTGGCCTGGGAGCTGCGCTGCGGCGCAGCCCTGGCGCAACTGTGGCAACAGCAGGGGCGCATTCAGCTCGCCAGGGACTTGCTCAGTTCAATCCACGCACGTTTCAGCGAAGGCTTCGCCACTCAGGATCTACTGCGCGTGCGCTGCCTGCTCGACGAGTTGCAGGACAAACGGCCGGCCTGAGAACGCCCCCAGGCAAGGCGCGTAGCCCTGCTGCAAACGCGCGACCTGACGCGGGTCGCGCAGTTGCCCCAGGGCGTAGCTGCGCACACAGTTGAGCAGCCGATAGCGCGCCGGGCCCAGGCCGGGCTCGACGCTCAGCAGCGAGACGTTGACCAGGCGCGCCAGCAGGTAAGACAGGTCGGCATGTTCGAGCTCGGTACCGGTCACCAGGTCACTCAGGGTGGGTAAGGTGACTGCCATCTTGAACAGACTCAATTGCAGAAACAGCCAGCACTCCGGCAGGCTCAAGCGCTCGTAGCTCCAATCCAGGGCCGCGGTCAGTGAGCGATGGCGCTCCACTGCCGTGCGGCGCCCACGGGCCAGCACTTGCAAGCCTGTGCGTACTTGCATCTGCACACCGCCGATGCCCAACGCATCCACCTGGGCGGCCGCCAATTCCAGGGCCAACGGCAGGCCGTCCAGACGCCGACACAGGTCGCCCAGCGGCGCCAGGTCCTGGGGCCGCAAATCAAACCCCTGCTGATTGGCACGCGCGCGCGCCACGAACAGTTGCACCGCAGGACAGGCCATCGCCTGCTCGACATTGGCCAACGCCTTTGGCGACGGCACTGCCAGCCGAGGCACACGTACTATCCACTCGCCAGGGGCCAGCAAGGCTTCGCGACTGGTGATCAGCACGCTGATGCCCGGCGCCGCCTCGCGCAGCGCACGCATCAGTTGTCGACACGCGCCCAGCAGCAGGTCAGCGCCGTCGAGTACCAGCAACACGTGGCGCGAGGCCAGGCGCCGGCCCAGTTCGTTGAGGCTCGCGGGCGTCGAATGCAACTGCAACACCCTGGCCAGGCTACCGAGCAGTTCGCTCGGGGTTTGCACAACGGCCATGTCGACCCACCATACGCCGTCGCGATAACGCGGCAATACCCGCTCGGCCAGGGCCAGGGCCAGCGTGCTCTTGCCAATGCCGGCCACGCCGGTGAGGGTCAATAACCGCTGCACAGGCAACCGTCGCGCCAGCACGCCCACCAGTTCATCTCGCCCCCACACCGGGCTGAGCCGTGCAGCCAGGTTGTGCTGAGGCAGCAGCGTCGGCAGCGCGTCCTGCGCAGGCGCAGCGAAGCAGTAACCGCGCTGGGGGTGATTGAGGATCCAGCGTTGGCCGTCAAGGGCACGACGCAGCGCGGCGATATGCACACGCAGGTTGCTGTCTTCAACGACGCTGTTGGGCCACACCCGTTCGATCAGGGTCGCCTTGCTGACGAAGTGCCCGGGCGCTTCGAGCAGTACCGCGAGAATATCCAAGGCTCGCCCGCCCAGTGGCACCGGCCAGCCCGCCTTGCTGACCAGGCGCTGCTGCCGATGAAAGGTGTAGGGGCCAAAGCTCACCGCCGTAGCATTTTGCATGTCCGTCACAGCGCTGAAACACCCGTGCTTGAGTGCCTGCGCATCCTTTTTCCATGGGCTCGACGCTATCTTGCCAGTTGGCGATGACAGGACAATGCTGGCACGGGGAGCGATACGGACAATCGGGTGCCTGAGACGGACATGGTGTCGTTAACTGAACTGTTGTCGGTATTGGGTAGGGTTCAGCCCGAGCTTTTCGCTGAACAGAAAACGCATATGCCGCACGCTGCCAAAGCCTGCGTGGAAGGCCACGGTCTTGAGCGGCAGGTCGGTGGTTTCCAGCAGGTGCCGGGCCCGGTCGATGCGCGCGCCCTGCAGGAACGCCATGGGCGTCATCTGCACGTCCTTGGCGAACAGCCGCGCGAAGTGGCGTGCGCTCATTCCGGCCAACTCAGCCATGGACTCGATGGTAAAGGGTTGATCCAGATGCGCCAGGACGTGGTTCTGCACGCGGGTGATCGGAGTTTCCTGAGGCGCCACGGCGGCAGTCATCGGGCTGAACTGGGCCTGGCCGCCCTGGCGCTTCATCACCACCAGCAGCACTTTGGCCACATCCACCGCCACTTGCTTGCCATGGTCCTGGGCCACGACCGACAGGGCCAGGTCGATACCCGCAGTGACGCCGCCAGAGGTAATCAGCCGCCCGTCCTGCAAATAGATGCGATCGGTCTCGACGATGGCGCCGGGAAACGCCTTGATCAACCGCTCGGTGTAGTGCCAATGGGTGGTCACGCGGTGCCCGTCGAGCAAACCTGCGTGGCCGAGCACAAAAGCGCCGGTGCAGATCGAGCCAAAACGCCGAGCCCGTGGCGCCGCAGCTTTGAGCCAGGGCAACAACGCGGGGTGGCATTCGTTATAGGCGCCGGGGCCGCCCGGCACCAACAGCAGGTCATAAGCCGCCTGGGCCTGTTCCAACAGCAGGTCGGTCTGCACGCTCACGCCATTGGAGGCCTGCAACGGACCGGGCTCAGTGCCGATGGTCAGGATCTGGTAGTGGTCGGCCGCCGGCAGGTAGCGGTTGGCAATCGAAAACACTTCCAGCGGCCCGGCCATGTCGAGCAGCAGGAAGTCCGGGAACAGCGCCATGGCCACGGTTTTCATAAGCGGGAAATGTCCATCGAGAAGGAGTGCGACGGGCATTATGGCACGACTTTGACTGTCAACTTCAAAGAGACAGTTATTCTATTTTCATCTTCTTAATCAATCATTCGTTAACCATTAACCTTCTTCTCAACGCAAGCGCTCTGCATCTCGCAGCCCGCGCTCACTTGAGGACTGGACCATGCTGACCCTTCGCAAAGCTTCCGAACGCGGCGCCGCCAATCACGGTTGGTTGAAGTCGTTCCACACCTTCTCTTTCGCCAACTACTGGAACCCCAAGGAACAGGGTTTTTCCGACCTGCTGGTGATCAACGACGACCGCGTCGCCGCAGGCAAAGGCTTCGGCCAGCACCCGCACCGTGACATGGAGATCTTCTCCTACGTGCTCGAAGGCGCGCTGGAACACAAGGACACCCTGGGCACCGGCTCGGTGATCCGCCCCGGCGATGTGCAACTGATGAGCGCGGGCAGCGGCGTAGCCCACAGTGAGTTCAACCACAGCCAGCGTCATGGCGTGCACTTCCTGCAAATCTGGATCGTGCCCAACGAAGCAGGCGCCAAGCCGCGCTATCAGCAGGAGCACTTCACAGAAGCGCAAAAACGCGGGCGTTTGCAGTTGATCATCTCGCCGGAGGGCGCCAACGGTTCGCTGAAAGTGCGCCAGGACGCACGGGTGTATGCCGGGCTGTTCGACGCTGACGAAAGTGCCCGCCTGGAGCTGGCACCGGATCGCTACGCCTACATCCATGTGGCGCGCGGCAGCGTTGAACTCAACGGCCAGCGCTTGCAGGAAGGCGACGGTGTACGCGTACGGGACGAACGCCAGATCCGCCTGAGCCACGGCGAAGACGCTGAAGTACTGGTGTTTGACCTGCGCCCCAACGAACTGCCGCAAATGCCATGACGGCCGCAGTGATGGTCCCGCCAGCGGGACCATCGTTGGCATCGATAGTCACCATCAGCGCAATGAAGTTCTCTAAAAAAATGCAACGCGTAACATCAAACCCATGCCAAACGGCACCCAACTAAAACACTCGGAGCACATCATCATGAAACGCCAACTCTTGCTTAGCCTCGCTTTCTCGGTACTCGCTGCAAACGCTTTTGCCCACCCGGTTGTCGCTGAAGGCGGCGCGGATCGCCTGATAGAAACCCGTGTTGCCGAAGGTGGCGCGGATCGTCTGCAAGAACGTGGTTTGGCTGAAGGTGGTGCTGAT
This sequence comes from Pseudomonas sp. Pse35, assembly GCF_024519715.1. Classification (NCBI taxonomy): domain Bacteria; kingdom Pseudomonadati; phylum Pseudomonadota; class Gammaproteobacteria; order Pseudomonadales; family Pseudomonadaceae; genus Pseudomonas; species Pseudomonas sp. Pse35. Next base: position 14,724 of record NZ_JALJRP010000054.1, read on the forward strand.
CGCTTGCAGGAAAGTGGTCTGGCTGAAGGCGGTGCTGATCGCTTGCAGGAACGTGGCCTGGCTGAAGGCGGTGCCGATCGCCTGCAGGAACGTGGCCTGGCTGAAGGCGGTGCTGATCGTCTGCAGGAACGTGGCCTGGCTGAAGGCGGTGCCGAGCGTCTGCTGAGCACCCACGTATAACCCCGCACTGTTGGCGGCCCCCCCCAAACCGGCCTGATCAGCCGGTTTTTTTTCGTCTTCGATTTGCCTGGGTATCCACACGATGTCGACTGAAGCGCTAAGCCGTGCCTCAACCCGGCAGCGGAATTACCCGCAGCGGCCTTACCGACTTGTAGGAAAAACTCGAATAGATCTCCTTGACGCAAGGCAAGGTCTGCAAGACCTCTCGGGCAAATTCACCGAACGATTCCAGGTCCTTGGCCACCACTTCCAGCAAAAAATCATAGCGCCCAGAGACGTTATGGCACGCCACAATTTCTGGGATGGCCAACAGACGTTGCTCGAACGCCCGGGCAATTTCCTGGGTGTGGCTTTCCATCATGATGCTGACGAACGCGGTCACCCCGTAGCCCAGTGCCTTGGGCGAGAGAATCGCCTGGTAGCCACTGATCACCCCACTTTCTTCCAGGGTGCGCACCCGACGCCAGCACGGTGAAGTGGTGAGCGCCACCCGCTCGGCCAACTCGGCCACGGTCAGGCGGGCATTGCCCTGCAACGCGTTCAAAAGGGCTTTATCGGTGCGGTCCAGCTTGATGGGCATAACGTGCCTCTAATCATTATTTTTATCGGTGTTTGATCCACAAACGCAGGTTTTTCCGGGCTTTTTTGCAAGGTTCATCCGTGGTTATGAGCATAGCATTGTAGGAAATAAGGAGCGCCCGACATGCACAATAAACACACCACATTCGGCTTTTCCACCCGTGCCATACACCACGGCTATGACGCCCAGGACCACCACGGCGCACTCGTCCCGCCGATCTATCTGTCTGCGACCTTCGCCTTTCCCACCGTCGAATACGGCGCCGCCTGCTTTGCCGGCGAAGCCAGCGGCCACTTCTATACGCGCATTTCCAACCCGATCCTGGCCCTGCTGGAGTCACGCATGGCCAGCCTGGAAAACGGCGAGGCCGCCGTGGCGTTCGGCTCCGGCATGGGCGCGATTGCCGCGACGTTCTGGACTCTGTTGCGCCCGGGCGACGAGATCATCGTCAGCCAGACGCTCTATGGTTGTACGTTCGCCCTGCTGCACCACGGCCTGAGCGAATTCGGTATCAAGGTGCGGCATGTCGACCTGACCGACCTCACCGCCCTGCAAGCAGCGTTCTCCCCGGCCACCCGCATGCTCTACTGCGAGACCCCGGCCAACCCCAACCTTCGCCTGATCGACATCGCCGCCGTGGCCGAACTGGCCCATCAGCAGCCGAATGTCACCGTGGTGGTCGATAACACCTATTGCACTCCCTATCTGCAACGTCCCCTGGAACAGGGTGCCGATGTGGTGGTGCACTCGGCCACCAAATACCTCAGTGGCCACGGCGACATTACCGCAGGCATCGCGGTGAGCAACCAGGCCCTGGCGCAGCGCATTCGCCTGCAAGGGCTCAAGGACCTGACCGGCGCGGTGATGTCGCCCCAGGACGCCGCATTGCTGATGCGCGGCCTCAAGACCCTGGGCCTGCGCATGGACCGCCATTGCAGCAACGCCCAAGCGGTGGCCGAGGCGCTGCAGGCGCACCCTGCGGTGCAGTGGGTAACCTACCCCGGTCTGCGTTCTTTCCCACAATACGAACTGGCAAACCGGCAAATGAAACTGCCTGGCGGCATGATCGCCTTTGAACTCAAGGGCGGCCTCGAAACCGGCCAGCGCTTCATGAACGCACTGCAACTGTTCACCCGCGCAGTCAGCCTGGGGGATGCCGAATCACTGGCCCAACACCCGGCGAGCATGACCCACTCCACCTACACGCCCGAACAACGGGCGCAGCACGGTATCAGCGAGGGGCTGGTGCGTTTGTCGGTGGGGCTTGAAGACGTTGCCGACCTGCTGGCCGATATCCAACAGGCCCTGGCCAAGTGCAGCGCTGCCAACCTGCGGCCCATTGCGACAGCGGCGTATGCAATGAAATAGCGTCCAACCCCATGGGTCATGCGGTGCCTGGGCGGCGGTCGGAAGGATCCGACTGCCGCTCTGCCTGTTTAATGTTTTTTTTTCGCAGATTGGATCCCCCTCCTTTAGCCAGGCTGTACTAGCATGTCAGCGGCGGGACGCACTATCACTGCAGGTTATTCACATTAGTTACCTTCTTAACCCCCGTCGCTATAAGGCCCGATACCTGCACGAAACTCATGGACGAATTGATGAACTCACACCTGTTCCCACAGATAGGCAAGGTCATCGCCAGCACCGGCAGCCGCCATTTCCCACGCATGCTGCATGACCTGATCCTTACCCAATTGGCAGTGGACGCCACCCATATCACCCAATTGCAAGTCAGCCGCGAAGGCCTTGGCCGCCGCAAGATCAGCCCGGTGTACACCGATTCGGTGGCGGCTCTGGGCAGCGAGCAACTCGCCGCACAACTGCACCTCACGCGCCGCAAGGACGATGTGCGCTATGTACTGTCGGTGTATCGCTCGCACCCGTCCGACAGCTTTTCCGCGCAAGAGCGCAGCATGCTCCAGGACTTCTCCACGCTGTTGCTGCCCATGGTGGAAAAACACATCACCGCGCTGCAGCCATCGCTCCCGGACAGCCCGTGCGCAGTGCCTCAACCCCAGGGCATCGACACCTTGCGCCGACGCATCCAGGAGCGCCTGGTGCAATCGGGGCTTACCTTGTCCAACCGTGAACTGGAAGTGTGCGTAGGCCTGCTGGCCGGGCGCACCGCGCCGGAGTTGGCCGAGCAACTGGCGTTGAAGGTCAACACCATCGAGAGCTACCTCAAGCGTGCGGCGATCAAGTTGGGGATCAGCGGACGGCACTCGTTGTTGCGGTGGATGTACTCGACCGAAGACTAAGATCGTTCCCACGCTCCGCGTGGGAATGGATCCCGTGACGCTCTGCGTCACTGTGGACACAGAGCGTCCATGGCGGCGTTCCCACGCAGAGCGTGGGAACGATCAACAAGTGTGCGTAGGCCTGCTGGCCGGGCGCACCGCGCCGGAGTTGGCCGAGCAATTGGCGTTGAAGGTCAACACCATCGAGAGCTACCTCAAGCGTGCGGCGATCAAGTTGGGGATCAGCGGACGGCACTCGTTGTTGCGGTGGATGTACCCGACCGAAGACTAAGATCGTTCCCACGCTCCGCGTGGGAATGGATCCCGTGACGCTCTGCGTCACCGTGGACGCAGAGCGTCCATGGCGGCGTTCCCACGCAGAGCGTGGGAACGATCAGCAGCTCCCTCAGGTCAGTCCCGGGCCAGTGCCTCTATCGGGTCCAACCGCGCCGCATTCCGCGCCGGTACAAAACCAAACACAATGCCGATCAACGTCGAACAGGCAAACGCGGTAATGATCGAGCCCACCGAAAACACCATCTCCCACTCCTTCACAAACAGCGAAAACAGGTAGCCGATGGCGTAGGACAAGGAGATCCCGATGATCCCGCCGATCAGGCACACCATCACCGCCTCCACTAGAAACTGTTGGCGAATATCCGATTGCCGCGCCCCCACCGCCATGCGAATCCCGATTTCACGGGTGCGCTCGGTGACCGACACCAGCATGATATTCATCACACCAATACCGCCCACCAGCAAAGAAATCACCGCAATCAATGACAGCAACAGCGCGAGGGAGCGGCTGGTTTTCTGCACCGTCTGCATGATGCTGTCGAGGTTGTTGGTGAAAAAATCCTTGGTGCCATGGCGTTGCAGCATGAGTTTATTGACGTTGTCTTCCACCACCTTGCTCGGCTGGCCGTCCTTGATGCGCACGGTGATGCTGTCCAGATGACGCTGGCCCAGCAGACGGCCCGCCGCGGTTTCGTATGGCACCCACACGTTCAGGGCCTTGCTGGCGGCGAACATGTTTTTATTGTCCGCCGTCACGCCGATCACCGTGCACGGCAGGTTGCCTATCAGGATCACCTGGCCCAGCGGGTCGATGTTGGGCCCGAACAGGCGCTGGCGAGTATTGTGGTCGATCACCACCACCTGGGCCTGGCGCCGCGCATCGCTTTCGCTGAAGGTAATGCCGGCTTCAAGCTTGAGGCCCTTGACCTTGAAGTAGCGGTCACTGACACCATTGACCTGTGCATCCACGTCGATGTTGCCAAAGCGCAGCATCAGGTTGCGGCCCACCACCGGCGTGGCGCTGTCGACGTAATACAGCTGGTTCAGCGCGTCCACATCCGAGGGCATCAGCGTCTGGATCGCCGAGGCTCGACTGTCGCCAAAGCTGGTGCCGGAAAAGATATCGATGGTGTTGCTGCCAATCGCCTGGATGTCCTTGAGCACATAGCGCTTGGCGCCTTCGCCGATGGCCGAGATCGACACCACCGAGGTGATGCCGATGACAATCCCGAGCATGGTCAGCAAGGTGCGCATGCGGTGGGAAATCAGCGCCACCCACGCCATGTTGAACGCTTCCTTGAACAGCCCCAGGCTCGCCACCAGGCGCCGCGCCCCGCTGCGTCGGGGCTCGACCGGCGCCTCGACGGGCAATTCCAGGCCGACGCTGTCGTTGGCCTTGTCGCTGATGATCTCGCCATCACACACCTCGACAATGCGCTGGGCGTTCGCCGCGACCTTGGGGTCGTGGGTGACGATAATCACCGTGTGCCCCGCCGCGTGCAGTTCGGCGAGGATGCGCATCACCTCCTTGCCGCTGTGGGTGTCGAGGGCGCCGGTGGGTTCGTCGGCCAGGATCACTTCACCGCCATTCATCAAGGCCCGCGCGATACTCACCCGCTGCTGTTGCCCGCCGGACAGCTGGCTGGGCCGATGGCTGGTGTGGCCCGACAGGCCCAGGCGTGCCAGCAATTCCCCGGCGCGGCTATGGCGCTGGCTTTGCGGGGTGCCGGCGTAGATCGCCGGCATCTCCACGTTGTGCAAAGCGCTCAGGTGCGCGAGCAAATGGTAACGCTGGAAGATAAACCCAAAGTAATCACGCCGCAGCTCTGCCAGTTGCTCATCGCCCAGGGAGCGGGTTTCGATGCCATTGATCTTGTAGCTGCCGGCGGTAGCGTAATCCAGGCCACCGAGGATGTTCATCAGGGTCGACTTACCCGAACCGGAGGCGCCGATGATCGCCAGCATTTCCCCGGCATGGATGGTCAGGTCGATGCCCTTGAGCGCGATGAATTCACGCTCGCCGGCCATGAAGCTGCGGGTGATGCCCTTGAGTTCCAACAGAGGCTGGGTCATGACTCAACTCCCCGCCACGGCAGGTGTAGCATCGCCGATCACCACGGTGTCGCCCTCGGCCAGGCCGTCCAGGATCTGCACCTTGACGTTGTTATTGATACCGGTCTTCACCGTGCGGGCGACCGCCTTGCCCTTGGCATCCAGCACCCGCACGTCGTAGCGGCCATCGGCATTGCGCACGCCCAGCGCCGCCACGGGCACTATCAGCGCGGCCTGGGCGGTGTCGAGCACGATGCGCACCTGGGCGGTCATGGCGATGCGCAGGCGGTGCTCTGGGTTGGGCACGTCGAACAACGCGTTGTAAAACACCGCGGTGTTTTGCTTCGGCGTGCCGGCGGTCTGGGTTTCCAGGAAGTTTTGCGGCGCCGGCTCGGTGCCGCGCAGCTTGGCGTAATAGCGCTTGTCCGCCTCGCCGAGAATGGTGAAGTACACCTGCTGGCCGGGGCTGATATGAATCACATCCGCTTCCGACACTTGGGCCTTGACGGTCATGGTGTCCAGGTCTGCCAGCTTGAGCAGCACGGGCGCCAACTGGCTGGCGATCACGGTCTGGCCTTCCTGAGTGACAATGCCCACCACGTCGCCGTCGATGGGCGCGTTGATGCGGGTATAGGCCAGGTTGACCTTGGCGGTGTCGATCTCGATGTGCGCGCTTTTGATCTGTGCGTCCAGGGACAGCAGGTTGGCCTGCTGCACCTGGTAGGTCGATTCGGCGTCTTCGAAATCCTGGCGTGACACCGACTCATCGGCCTGCAAGCCTTTGTAGCGCTCATATACGGACCTGGCCTGCTTGAGCTGCGCGGCTGTCGCCCGGCGTTGGGCCTGGAGGTTTTCTTCATCGACCTGGGCTTTGCGCAGGGTGTTCTGCAGGATCAAGGGGTCGATTTCAGCCAGCCATTGGCCCTTCTTTACCTTGTCGCCGACTTTGACTTTCAGCGACTTGAGCTGGCCAGAGACCTGGGCACCGACGTCGACTTGTTTGACGCCTTCGAGCAGGCCGGTGGCCAATACCGCGTTTTCGATATCGCCGCGTTCTGCGGTCGCGGTGAGGTATTGGGGGGCGTCGGCGGGGGCGTTTACGGTGTAGATGGCCAGGCCGATTGCGACGGCCACTGAAGCCAGAATGCCGATTTTGCGGAATTTAGACGTTTGCATGGTTGGCTTCTTGATTGAGTACAAATATGGTTGCGCGCTGACGCTGGCCTGGGTAAAGACCTGACAGCCGACCCCTGTCTACCTGACGCTCCCCGGTCCAAATGTGGGAGCTGGCTTGCCTGCGATGGCGGCCTTCTGGTCGACCATTTAGTTGGGTTGGAATGCGTACATATCCATTCCTGCGGTAACGGCCACCTAGGGTTCCGCTCTTACAGCGGCTCACTTTTGAAAAGCGCAAAAGTAAGCAAAACGCTCTTGCCCCACCACTCGGCACCTCGCCCAGGCTCGGTGTGCCCGTAATCCGCCAGTGATTTGGGGGGCCGCCGCCACGCGCCATCCATGGCGCGGGGCGGCTAAACCGGCATCCCTGCCGGTTTACCCCCCAAATCCCTGTCGAATTCCGGCCAGCGTGGTTTAACGGGGCGCCTAAGATCAAGATCAAGAGCGGCTCGCTTCGCATCGTAGTTACCGTCGTCGGCTACAACCTACAGAGTTATGTAGATACCTATGCCTTCATGTGGGAGCGGGCTTGCTCGCGAAAGCGGTGGGTCAGTTTTCACATGTGCTAGCGGATACATCGCCTTCGCGAGCAAGCCCGCTCCCACAAGTAGGTGGCAACTAGCAGACTGACGGTTATTGTCAGAAATTTCCCACAGGAGTACAAATGTACTCCATGACAAACCTGACTCCCCGCCGCACCGCCATCCTGACCTTCATTCGCGAGCGCATCGCGCAACAAGGCCAGCCTCCCAGCCTCGCCGAGATCGCCGAGGCGTTCGGCTTCGCCTCGCGCAGCGTCGCCCGCAAGCATGTGGTGGCGCTGACCGAAGCTGGGTTTATCGAGGTCAACCCCAACCAGGCCCGTGGCATTCGCTTGCTCAATCAACCTGCGCGTCCCGAGTGGCTGGATGTACCGGTGCTCGGCCGTGTGGCGGCCGGTCGGCCGATTGGCGCCGATGCCGAGGTGCACAGCCGCTTGCAACTGGACCCCGCCACTTTCGCCAAAACCCCCGATTACCTGCTGCGGGTGCAGGGCGATTCGATGATTGAAGATGGCATTCTCGATGGCGACCTGGTGGGCGTGCGCCGCAGTGCCGAAGCCTTGAACGGGCAGATTGTGGTGGCACGCCTGGACGGCGACGTCACCATCAAGCGTTTCGAGCGCCACGGCGACAGTGTTCGCCTGTTGCCGCGCAACCCGGCCTATCAACCCATCGTGGTCGGGCCCGAGCAGGACCTGGCCATCGAAGGCGTGTTCTGCGGCCTGGTGAGGCAAGGCTGATGGGCGCCGTGGTTGCCCTGGACTCGCTGTTCAATGGCGGGCGAGTCTGGAAGGGCCGGCCCGCCGCGCCCCCGGCCAGCGTGCACCCCACGGGGCTGGCGGCGCTGGATGCGGTGCTGCCCAGTGGCGGCTGGCCGGAATCGGCCTTGAGTGAAATCCTGATGGCCCAGGACGGGGTGGGCGAGTTGCAACTGGTGCTGCCTACCCTGGCGCGCCTGTCGGCCTTGGGCGAGCGCATTGTGCTGGTGGCGCCGCCCTATACCCCCTATCCCCATGCGTGGCAGAACGCCGGGGTGGATGTGCGCCAGCTGTCCATCATCCGGGCCGAGGAGCGTGACGCGTTGTGGGCGGTGGAGCAATGCCTGCGTTCTGGCAGTTGCGGGGCGGTGTTGTGTTGGCCGCGCAAGGCCGATGATCGTGCCTTGCGGCGTTTGCAGGTGGCGGCCGAAACCGGGCAGACCCTGGCGTTTGCCTGGCGCTCCCTGAGCGAGGCGATCAATGCCTCGCCTGCCGCCCTGCGCCTGGCGGTCGAGGCCAGACCCGCGCAAGTGCGGGTGCTCAAGTGCCGTGGCGGGCTGGCCCATCCGGCGCCAATTGTCCTGGCGGGGCATTGAGGTTGCCATGCGTTGGGTGTGTATTGTCTTCCCGCAATTGGCGCTGGACGGGGCACAGCGTGTGCATCCCGAACCCGAGCAGCCGCTGGCGCTGCTGGCCGGCACGCCGCAGCGGCGTGTGTTGCAAACCGTCAACGCCGCCGCCCGCGCCTTGGGCCTGCGCCCCGGGCAATCGTTGACGGCAGCCCATGCCCTGGTCAAGCAGTTTGCCTGTGTCGAATACGACCCGCTGGAGATCGAGCGCCTGCAGCAGTTTCTGGCCGCCTGGGCCTACCGGTTCAGCTCCCAGGTCAGCCTGTATTACCCACGGGCCTTGTTGTTCGAGATCGAATCGAGCCTGGGCCTGTTCGGCCCCTGGCCGCAACTTGAGGCGCGTTTGCGCAAAGAGCTGACCGAACTTGGCTTTCGTCATCGCATCGTCGCTGCGCCCAACCCGGCGGCGGCGCGGATATTGGCAAACGGCTACGACGGCCTGGCCGTGGCCGATGACAGCGCCCTGATGCAGGCCCTGGCGTCGCTGCCTGTCGACCGTGCAGGCCTTGAACCCCAGGCCGCCACCGCCTTGTCGCGCATGGGCCTGCGCAGCCTGGCCCAGGTGCAGGCCTTGCCCCGGCATACCCTGGCGCGACGTTTTGACGCCAGCCTGCTCAAGCACCTCGACGCCCTGAGCGGGCAGCGGCCATTGGCCCTGGATTTTTATCAACCGCCCGACCAGTTCGATGCACGCATCGAGTTGAATTTCGATGTGCAATCCCACCAGGCGCTGTTGTTCCCCTTGCGGCGTTTGACCGGCGACCTGTCCGCTTTCCTGTGCGGCCGCGACAGTGGCGTGCAGCGCTTTGACCTGCACCTGGAACACGCCCAGGCACAAGACAGCGTGATCAAGGTGGGCCTGCTCAGCGCCGAGCGCGAGCCTTCAATGTTGTTCGAACTGGCCCGTGGGCGCCTGGAGCAGGTACAGGTCACCGCGCCGGTGCGGGGTGTGCGCCTGGTGGCCGAGGACTTGCCGGTGTTCGTGCCGCAACGCCAGGACCTGTTCGACGACCGCCCGCAACAAACCCTGCCGTGGGAACAGTTGCGCGAACGCCTGCGTGCACGCCTGGGGGATGAGGCGGTGCAGGGCCTGCGTTTTCAGGCCGACCATCGCCCCGAATGCGCCTGGCAGGCTGCGACCGACCACCAGGCGTGCCCGAGCTTGAACAAGGTCCGCCGCCCAGGCTGGTTATTGCCGCAACCGACCTTGCTGGCCGAACACGGCGTACAGATCCTGATGGGTCCGGAGCGCATTGAATCGGGCTGGTGGGATGGCGCCGATGTCCGCCGCGACTATTACCTGGTCCAGACCCGCGCCGGCCAGCAGGGTTGGGCCTATCGCACGGTGGGGCAAGGCGATGGGCTGTGGTTGCAAGGGTGGTTTGCATGAGCATCTCCTCAGCTGGAGCGCACTTACTGTGGCGAGCAAGCTTGCTTGCGCTGGGGTGCGTAGCGCCCCCAATAAAAGCCGGAGACTGCTGCGCAGTCAGCGGGAGCAAGCTCCCTCGCCACAGCAAG
>NZ_JALJRP010000055.1:0-17263 GCF_024519715.1 Pseudomonas sp. Pse35
AACTCGCGACCCCGACCTTGGCAAGGTCGTGCTCTACCAACTGAGCTATTCCCGCATATGGCGTCCCCTAGGGGACTCGAACCCCTGTTACCGCCGTGAAAGGGCGGTGTCCTAGGCCACTAGACGAAGGGGACACACCTACAACATTCACTCCCTACCGCGTTTCGCTGTGTGCTTTACGCTGTAAGTGGCGCGCATTCTATGGATGGATTGAAAGGTCGTCAACCCCCAAGGATAAATTTATTTAAATCAATGACTTCGCCATGGTTTCACGGCCTTCGCGGGCATTGGCACCGTCCGAGCCTTGGCGCCTATATTCTGGCGTTCGACAAGACGCTATAGTTCACCCTGACAAATGATGGCAATGTGCATCCATTCAGGAAGCGCCTACCTATATAGAAGAAATCACCTGGGCAACTGGTCGATCGGTCCTATCCGCCGGATGACCCAGTCACTACACTCCACAGCACACCCTATTAAAGAGGTCACACCGGTGACACCACTCATGATCACCCTGCTGGTAATAGCCGGGATCGTAATACTGATCGCCATTGGCTACATGAACCACGTGGTGGAAAACAACAAGCTAGAAAAGAAGCGTACCGAGATCGAGCTTAACGATCGGCTGCGTCGCTGCGGTGAAATCACCGAGACCTTCCCCGGCCAACTGATGACCCCAGCGCTCAAGCTGTTGCTGGCTCGCCTGGAACTGAACGTCAACCAGCGCCTGTTGAACCTCAACAAGTCCAGCACACCGCTCAAGGCCCGCATCAACGAACTGAATGCGCTGATCGCCCAAGGCGAATCGATTCCGGTGCCCAACCCACCGGCCCCGATCCAGACCGAAGCCAAGGCCAAGGACGTGCGCTTCCTGCTCGAAGCCCTGCACGGCCAAGTCACCCGCGCCGCCCAGGATGGCTTCCTGCCGACCAACGAGGCCAAGCACTGGATCAAGGAAATCCGTCATATCCTGGTGCTGCTGCACATCGAGTTTTTCAACAACCTCGGCCAGCACGCCCTGCTGCAAGGCCAACCCGGCCAGGCACGCCTGGCGTTCGAGCGCGGCGTGCAGTACCTGCGTAAACAACCGGAGCCGGTGCTCTACAGCGCCCAGTTGCAACTGCTGGAGTCCCAACTGGCGCGCGCCAACTCCACAGTGCTGACCAACAGCAAGCCGGCCGAGGACGAAGTCAACGAGCTGACCGAGGGCTTGAAAGTCGTCGATGCCGACGCCGAGTGGAAGAAGAAAGCGATCTACGATTGATGGCAACGCGAACGCAATGCTCATAGCAACGAAGATCAAAGGTGGTGGCTTGCCTGCGAAGACGTCGGCCCAGCAAACATTGATGTTGACTGACACACCGCTTTCGCGAGCAAGCCCGCTCCCACAGTGGGATTGTGGGGGTGTCAGGTAGGTGAGCATCGGCTGGCAGGCCTTCATCGCAGGCAAGCCAGCTCCCACAGTGAAATCATCACATGCCATCAATGTGCACCTATCCCCCCGCTCCCGACTAGCGTAAAAAAGTGCCCCTCACTCCGTGAAATTAGAGGCCTGTTATGCCTGTCGCCGTGATTGATGGACAACCGCTGCACTATATCGACCAGGGCGCCGGCCCTGTCGTGCTACTGGGTTCGAGTTACCTGTGGGCCAGCGACATGTGGGCGCCGCAGATTGAAGCGCTGTCGCAGCAATACCGCGTGATCGTCCCCGAGTTGTGGGGCCACGGTGAGTCCGGGCCGTTGCCAGCACCCACTCATTCCCTGGATGACCTCGCCCGCCAGGCCCTGGCGTTGCTGGTTCACCTGAGTATCGAGCAAGCCAACCTGGTGGGCCTCTCGGTCGGCGGCATGTGGGGCGCACGCCTGGCATTGCAGGCTCCCGAGCGCATCAACAGCGTAGTGCTGATGGACACCTACCTCGGGGCCGAACCCGAAGCAACGCGCCAGTATTATTTCTCGCTGTTCAAGATGATTGAAGACGCCGGGGCGATCCCCGAACCGTTGCTGGATGTGATCGCACCGATCTTCTTCCGCCCGGGCATCGACCGCGAATCCGCGCTGTACCGGGATTTTCGCCAGTCACTGCAAGACTTCCCCAGAGAACGCTTGCTGGACAGTATCGTGCCGCTGGGCCGCCTGATCTTCAGCCGCGAAGACATCTTGGCGCACTTACCTGCATTGGACTCCGACACCACCCTGGTGATGTGCGGCGAGCAGGACAAACCCCGGCCACCCGCCGAGTCCGAGGAAATGGCCGACCTGATCGGTTGCAGCCTGATCCTGATCCCCGAAGCCGGGCATATCTCCAGCCGCGAGAACCCGGATTTCGTCAACGAGGCGCTGCTGACCTTCCTCGCCAACCACGCCTGATCGCCCCGCCCTCAGATCGCAGCGCCTACGCTGCGATCAAAGGCGGAAATGCCCCACCATCCCCTTGAGTTGCGCGCCCAACTGCGCCAACTGGATGCTCGAGGCGGCATTGCCTTGCATGCTCAACGCCGAATGATCGGCACTCGCCCGAATACTCGTGACGCTGCGGTTGATCTCTTCAGCCACCGAGCTTTGCTCCTCGGCGGCGGCGGCGATCTGTTGATTCATCTGCTGGATCAATGAAACAGCCGCCGCAATGCTGCCCAAGGCCCCTTCGGTTTCCAGCGCATCACTGACCGCCAGCTTCACCAGCTCGCCACTCTGCTGGATCTGCTGCACCGAGGACTGCGCCGCACTGCGCAGCGTGCTGACCAGCCGTTCGATTTCCTCGGTCGATTGCTGGGTGCGCTTGGCCAATGCCCGCACTTCATCGGCCACCACTGCAAAGCCACGCCCCTGCTCACCAGCACGCGCCGCCTCAATCGCAGCGTTCAAAGCCAACAAGTTGGTCTGTTCGGCCACGCTCTGGATCACGCTCAAGACGGTACCTATATTCTGGATTTGCGCGCTGAGGCTTTCGATACTGGCGCTGGCACTGTTGCTGGATGTGGCCAGCAACTCGATACGCTGCAGACTCATGCGCACCACCTGCTGGCCGCTATCGACCTTGGCATCCGCGGTCTGTGCGGCTTGGGCAGCCTGCTCGGCATTGCGTGCCACATCGTGCACCGTGGCGGTCATCTGGTTCATCGCCGTAGCGACTTGCTCGGTTTCGTCCTTCTGGTTGCTGACTTCGGCAGTGGTTTGCTCGGTGACGCTGGACAATGAATGCGCGGAGCTGGCGAGCTGTTCGATCCCCGCCTGCAACCCGCTGACCATCTGGCTCAAGCTGTTGCCCATCTGCTGCATCGCCTGCATCAGTTGGCCGATTTCATCACGCCGGCTGATCTCCATGCGCCCACTCAGGTCACCCGAGGCGATCTGCTGAGCCACGGCGATCACCGCCCGCAACGGCGCAACAATCAAGCGGGTGATCACCCATGCAGCGATCAAGCCCACCAGCAGCGCCAGGGCAGATGAACCGATGATCAGCAGCGTGCTGTGCTGCAACTGCGTTTGCATGGACTGGTCTTCGGCGGCGTACGCCTGGTTGACTCGATTCACCACTTGCTCGGCGCGGTCATGCAACTGGGTGTAGACCACTTTTTCCTGGGCCAACAGCCCGGTGTATTCGCCGAGCTTGTCACTGAACGACGCGATATGCCCGGAGACTTCATTGAGCACGGTCTGGTAGCCGGGGTCCTTGACCGTGGTTTTGAGTTTCTCGACTTCAGCCAGGGCCTGGTCGGCTTGCTCGATCTTGCCCTGCCCGGCGTCGTCTGCGTCCGCCCTGCGGCTCTGATCCAGGCGCACCCGCGCTTCGTTCATGGCCTGCAACATCAGACGCGACACCTGGCTGACCTGCCCCGCCTGCTCGATAAACTCCGCGCCCTCCGCGCCTTGGCTTTCCTTGAGGCCATAGGCGCCGTCGTCCGCCAGCCCGGCTTGCAGCACATCCAGGTTATTGGCCACGCTGGACACCGACCAACTGGCCATTTCCAGGGCGAGGTCCTTGGTCTGGGTCAACTCGACGAACTCATCGAATGCCTGGCGATAGGCGACCAAGGCCTGCTCAACGTCATCCATCACTCGCTCGTTGCTGGCGGACCGAGCCTTGAGACGCGTGGCCTGGGCCAGCAGCGCATCGACACTGGCATGCAGGGCATCAACGGCCTTGGGATCGGCGTGCAACGCATAGTCCTGCTCGATCACGCGCACCTTGAGCAGGTCGCTGTTGAGCGTGGACATCGACGTAAGGCTTTCGAAGCGCTGGCCGATGGTCTGCAGGGACCACACACCGATGGCCGCTACCAAGGCCGTCAGCAGCAGTACCAGGGTAAACCCCAAGCCGAGTTTTTTTGCCATACCGAGGTTGGCGAAACGTCGTTGCACGCCCGAAATCATTGCACTTGATCCTCTTGCAATGGCAAATGCCATAAGCCAGGTTTACAAGCAGCGAGATTCGCAACCCTGGGGCACTGAGCACAAGCCGCGGGCGCCGGAATAATGGCAAAAAGCTACATGCGCGTCGTTTTCAGAATGGTCGAGGTCGATCTTGCCGCGCCCATGGCTCGGAACAGCGTCAATGCGCGTTGATCAGCCGCGTAGGCCACATTGATGCGTAACCATTCGCTGCGCTCACCCGTGGGGCTGAACAATGCGCCGGGCGACAGCAACACACCCAGCCGCTGGGCGCAGGCTTGCAATCGCGAGGGGTCGGCCAAGCCTGGTCGTGCCCACAGGAACATCCCGCCCGCGGGTGCGGCAAATACCTGCCACTCTTCATCCTCCAGTACCTGCAACGTCGCGGCCATCTGTGCATTCAAGCGCTTGCGCAGGCGCTGCACCCACTTACGGTAAGTGCCGTTACTCAGCAACGTCGCCACCATGGCTTCGGCAAACCGTGAAGTGCCGATGCCTGTGAGGGTCTTGAGCTGGGCCAATTGCGTAATGATCGCAGCACTGGCACACAGGTAACCCACGCGCAGGGCGCTGCTAAGGGTCTTGGAAAAGCTCGACACATAGATCACCCGATCATCATGGGCCAGCGCTGACAAGCGCGTGCAACTGGCATGCTGCAGGTCGCCGTACACATCCTCTTCGATAATCAGGAAGTCGAGTTCGCGGGCCAGCTCCAACAACCGCTCCGCCACCGGACGGCACAGGCTGGTGCCGGTGGGGTTGTGATACAGGCTGTTGATGAACAGGCACTTGGGCCGATGGGTTTGCAGCAGCGCTTCCAATGCCGGGATATCCGGGCCGCCATGGGCACGTGGCACTTGCAGCAGCGTGACCCCTCGAAAGGCCAGTTGGCGGTAGAGATTGCCATACCCGGGTGTTTCGACCACCACCTCATCACCGGGCTTGAGCAACGTGCGTATCAGCAGGTCCTGGGCATGGCTGGCGCCATGGGTGGTCAGGATACAGTCCAGGCTGGCGGGCACGTGAATCTGCGTCAGGCGCTTGAGCAGTTGTTCGCGCAACGCCGGCAGCCCCAAGGGTGTGCTGTAGTTGAACAGGCCACCAGTGTCGGTACGGCTCAGTTCACGGATCGCGTAGCTGATGTCATCGCTTTCGCGCCAAGTGTCGGGTAACCAACCGCAGCCCAACTTCAGCTCGCCCAGCGGGCTATCGGTAAATGCACCCCAGCCTTGTTCCGCACCTTCATACCAATGGTTTTCGTGGGCCGTGGCGGGATGCGCCACCACGAACCCCGAACCCTGCCTGGGAGCCAGCAGCCCCTGGGCCACCAAGCGCTCGAATGCCTCGATCACGCTGGACTGGCTCAGCAGGTTATCGAGGGCCAATTGGCGAATGGACGGCAAGCGTGTGCCAGGGCTCACCCCCTCCTTGCGAATCCATTCTGCCACCGCGCCGACGATCTGCTGAACAACCGGTACCAGGGCTTGTCGATCGATCCCTAAATCCATGAGCCACTCACTTAAACTGTCTGTTAACCCAAAACAGTTAAGCACAGAAGCCTGGTAAAACCGGTCGCCAAGTTTTATTAAAGTATTGATTTTATTAGATTATTTACCTTCGGAAACATATTCAGCCACGGCACTCTGCCAGCTATGGAAACGCCCCACATCACCCCGCGCTCTTTTCAAACAGCGTGCCAAGCGCGGTCCTAGATCGCCGTCGCGCCACCGTCCACCGCCAGGGCCAGACCGGTGGTAAACGCTGCGCCATCACTGCACAGGTACAACACGGCGCTGGCGATTTCCTCAACCTTGCCAATGCGTCCCACCGGGTGCATGGCTGCGGCAAACTCAGCCTTGCGTGGGTCGGCCTCATAGGCGCGACGAAACATGTCGGTATCAATCACGGCCGGGCAGACGGCATTCACGCGAATTTTCTTCTTCGCGTACTCGATGGCCGCCGATTTGGTCAGGCCAATCACCGCATGCTTGGACGCCGCATAGATGCTCATCTTCGGTGCCGCCCCCAGCCCCGCCACCGATGCGGTGTTGACGATGGCCCCACCGCCCTGGGCCAACAGCAACGGCAACTGATACTTCATGCACAGCCACACGCCTTTGACGTTAACCCCCATGATGGCATCAAATTCATCAAGACTGCCGTCGGCCAGCTTGCCCTTTTCGATCTCGATGCCGGCGTTGTTGAAGGCGTAGTCCAGGCGCCCATAGGTGGCGACGGTTTGTGCCATCAATTGCTGCACGTCCGTGTCGAGCGTGACGTTGCAGCGCACAAATATCCCTTCGCCACCGGCCTGGTGGATCAGTGCCACAGTGCCCTCGCCTCCTGCCACATCAAGGTCCGCGACCACCACCTTCAAGCCTTCGGCGGCGAATGCCAGCGCGGTGGCGCGGCCAATACCAGCAGCGGCGCCGGTCACCAAGGCGACCTGGCCGGAAAACGTCATGCTCATGGGAACTGTCCTGTGGGGGTTAGTAACGGTGGAGCGAGTCTAGCCAACGCCCGCAGCCGTGCGTCAGCACTATCAGAAGGCCGGTTGGCGCTGCATGAATCGCAGTGATAAAGCCGCCCGGCTGATTATCAGCGAAGCCTATTACCGGGCATTCGCCTGCTTTGCACACCCTTGCCCTTCTGCCACTGAGGGTCTATCACTCATGTTCCATTTCTAAAGAGTCCTTGCCATGACCGCCCAGACCAACCGCCAATTTCTGCTCGCCAAACGCCCGGTCGGTGCCGCCACGCGAGAGACCTTCACTTACCAGGAAGTGCCAGTGGGCGAACCCCAGGACGGCCAAGTGCTGGTGCGCAATGAATACCTGTCCCTCGACCCGGCCATGCGTGGCTGGATGAATGAAGGCAAGTCCTACATCCCACCAGTAGGCATCGGCGAAGTGATGCGCGCCTTGGGCGTAGGCAAGGTGATTGCCTCGAAGCATCCGAACTTCGCGGTGGGGGACTACGTAAACGGTGCACTGGGCGTGCAGGATTACTTCCTCGGCGAGCCCCGTGGTTTCTATAAGGTGGACCCCAAGCTGGCACCTCTGCCCCGCTACCTGTCCGCCCTGGGCATGACCGGCATGACGGCGTACTTTGCCCTACTGGAGACCGGCGCCCCGAAAACCGGTGACACCGTGGTGATCTCCGGTGCTGCCGGTGCCGTGGGTAGCATCGCCGGGCAGATCGCCAAGCTCAAAGGCTGTCGCGTGGTGGGGATCGCCGGTGGCGCCGAAAAGTGCAAGTTCCTGGTGGATGAGCTGGGCTTCGACGCCGCCATCGACTACAAAACTGAAGACGTGCCCGCCGCCCTCAAGCGCGAGTGCCCCAAAGGCGTGGACGTGTATTTCGATAACGTCGGCGGCGATATTCTCGACGCCGTGCTCAGCCGCCTGGCGCTCAAAGCCCGCGTAGTGATTTGCGGCGCAATCAGCCAGTACAACAACAAGGAAGCGGTCAAAGGCCCGGCCAACTACCTGTCATTGCTGGTCAATCGTGCGCGCATGGAAGGCTTTGTGGTGATGGACCACGCGGCGAACTTCGCGGCGGCGGGCCAGGAAATGGCCGGTTGGATGGCCCAGGGCAAGCTCAAGAGCAAGGAAGATATTGTCGAAGGGCTGGAGACATTCCCGGAAACGCTGATGAAGCTGTTCAATGGCGAGAACTTCGGGAAGTTGGTGCTCAAAGTCAGCTGACACACCACAAAAACAGATGTGGGAGCTGGCTTGCCTGCGATGCAAGCAACTCGGTCTCTAAGTGATACCGAGTTGATACTATCGCAGGCAAGCCAGCTCCCACATTTTTGCCGCTCTAAAAATCAGGCGATCTCGGCGACGACCGCTGCCAACGCCTTGGCAGGATCCGCCGCCTGGCTGATCGGACGGCCAATCACCAGGTAATCCGAGCCCGCATCCAGGGCCTGGCGTGGGGTCAGGATGCGGCGCTGGTCATCCTGGGCGCTGCCGGTAGGACGGATACCCGGTGTCACCAGTTGCAGCGAGGGGTGAGCGTTCTTCAGGGCCTGGGCTTCCAGGGCTGAACACACCAGGCCGTCGAGGCCGGCTTTCTGCGCCAGGGCTGCCAGGCGCAACACCTGAACCTGCGGCTCGATATCCAGGCCAATGCCCGCCAGGTCCTCGCGCTCCATGCTGGTGAGCACGGTTACACCGATCAACAACGGTTTTGGGCCGCTGCGCTGTTCCAGCACTTCGCGGCAGGCGCTCATCATGCGCAGGCCACCGGAGCAGTGCACATTGACCATCCACACGCCCATCTCGGCCGCGGCTTTGACGGCCATCGCCGTGGTGTTGGGGATGTCATGGAATTTCAGATCCAGGAACACTTCGAAGCCTTTGTCACGCAGGGTGCCGACGATTTCCGCCGCGCAACTGGTGAACAGTTCCTTGCCGACCTTGACCCGGCAAAGCTTGGGGTCCAACTGGTCAGCCAGCTTCAGTGCGGCGTCACGGGTGGGGTAATCCAGGGCGACGATGATAGGAGTCTGGCAGACGGACATTGGAATGGGCTCTCAGGCAAGTCGAAATCGGCGCGGATTGTAGCGCAAGCAGCGCCGTTGCGGGATCCGATGATCGGTAAATACCGATCAAGCGCCCAATATAGGCGATTCAGGATGATTGTTTCAGCTCCGATACATTCACGACATGCCCTCAATACGCCGTCCGGCTAGCCTCGCGCACATGACCGCCCGCCCAGCACTTCCAGCCCTGGAACTGGGCGCCTATGCTGACAGCCACAATCAGGCAGATGACCTCGCTATGCATACCCCTTGCGACCCTGTAAACGAAGCGCCAAAAGACGCGGTGATCGCCGAAGACAAGCGCTGGAACACCCGCGCGCTGATTGTCGACGACGACGTACCGATCCGCGAACTGCTGATCGACTACTTGGCACGCTTCAATATTCTCGCCTCAGGCGTCACCGACGGCACCGCCATGCGCCAAGCCATGCAAGCGGAGACCTTCGATGTGGTGGTGCTCGACCTGATGCTGCCGGGCGAAGACGGGCTGACATTGTGCCGCTGGCTGCGCGCCGAGTCGGACATTCCGATCCTGATGCTCACCGCCCGCTGCGAACCCACCGACCGCATCATCGGCCTGGAACTGGGGGCAGACGACTATATGTCCAAGCCGTTCGAACCCCGGGAACTGGTCGCGCGTATCCAGACAATCTTGCGCCGGGTGCGTGATGACCGCACCGAACAGCGGGCCAATATCCGTTTCGACAATTGGCGCCTGAACAGCGTGCTGCGCCAGTTGGTGGCCGATGATGGCCTGGTGGTGCCGCTGTCCAACGCCGAGTTTCGTTTGTTGTGGGTGTTCATCGAACGCCCGCGCCGTGTGCTGAGCCGCGAACAGCTGTTGGACGCGGCCCGTGGGCGCTCTATCGAGGCCTTTGATCGCAGCATCGACTTGCTGGTGTCGCGCCTGCGTCAGAAGCTGGGGGATGACCCCAAGGCTCCGCAACTGATCAAGACCGTACGCGGCGAAGGCTACCTGTTCGACGCCCGGGATATCGGTTGATGCGCGCGCCCTTCAATACGCTGTTCGGGCGACTGTTCGGCCTGTTGCTGGTGGCGATTGTGCTGGCCCATGTGCTGGCGTTCTTCTGGTTCCACCACTACGGCCCGCCGCCACCGCCCCGCGCGGCGTTCGTCGAACAACCGGACGGCAGTCTCACGCCCTTGCGCAAGGCGCCTCGCCCCTGGTTTGGCGGCCCGGTGGTACCCCTGACATTTCAATTTATCTCGCTGATCATCGCCGCCTGGTACGGCGCCAAACTGCTGAGCCGGCCGATCCAGCGCCTGAGCGCGGCGGCCGAGCGCTTGAGCGTCGACCTCGACAGCCCGCCCCTGGTGGAATCCGGCCCTCGCGAAGCGCGCCAGGCGGCCTCGACCTTCAACCTGATGCAAAAGCGCATCCGCGAACAAGTCAGCCAGCGCGCCCGCATGCTCGGCGCGGTCTCCCATGACCTGCGCACCCCCCTCTCGCGCCTCAAGCTGCGCCTGGAACAGATCGAAGACCCCAAGTTGCAAGGTCAGATGCGCCAAGACCTGGACGACATGATCGGCATGCTGGATGCCACCTTGAGCTACCTGCACGAACAGCGCACCAGCGAGACACGGCATTGGCTCGACGTACAGGCATTGGTGGAATCCCTGAGTGAAAACGCTCAGGACCAAGGCCGCGACGTGAAATTTTCCGGCACCTGTACACCGTTGCAGGTACAGCCGATGGCGCTGCGCTCATGCCTGAACAATTTGATCGACAACGCCCTGCGCTATGCCGGCACCGCCCGGGTAGAACTGGCCGACAGCCGCGGCGCCCTGGTGATACGGGTGATCGACCACGGCCCGGGAATCGCCGCCGATAAGCGCGAAGCGGTGTTCGAGCCGTTCTTTCGCCTGGAGGGTTCGCGCAACCGCAATTCCGGAGGGGTCGGTTTGGGGATGACCATTGCCAGGGAGGCCGTCGAGCGACTCGGCGGCCACCTGAGCCTGGAAGATACACCGGGCGGTGGGTTGACGGCGGTGATGTGGTTGCCGAGGGTCTAAGCACTCCCATTTACCTGACGCGCCGCGAACCAAATGTGGGAGCTGGCTTGCCTGCGATTGCGCAGTGTCAGTCGATGAAGTGTTGGCTCGCCCACCGCTATTGCAGGCAAGCCAGCTCCCACAAGTACCGCGGCGCACCACAGTTAGGTACACCCATCAGTTACAGGGTTTGTCTTCACGACGCACTTGCGCCTGGCTCGCGCTCCAGTCTGTCAACAGGCTGTAGGCCACCGCCAGCAACGTCGGGCCAATAAACAGGCCGATAAAGCCGAACGCTATCAACCCACCAAACACACCCAACAGCACAATCACCAACGGCAGGTTGCCGCCACGGCTGATCAGGTACGGCTTGAGCACGTTATCCACGCCGCTGATCACGAACGTGCCCCATACGCCCAGAAATACCGCGTAGGTGTAATCGCCCTTCCAAGCCAGCCACGCCGTGGCCGGAATCCACACCAGCGGCGGCCCCATGGGAATAAGGCTGAGCAGGAAAGTCACGATACCCAGCACCAGCGCGCCCGGTACGCCAGCGATCAGAAAGCCGATCAGGGCCAGCAGCGCCTGGGCCGCAGCGGTGCCGATCACACCATTGACCACCCGCTGCACCGTGCCGGCCACCAGTTCGATGTAATAGCCAGCGCGCTCGCCAATCAGGCGCTCCAACAGGCGGTGCACAAACATCGCCAGGCGCGGCCCGTCACGGTAGAAAAAGAATACGAAGACCAGGCTCAGGGTCAGCTCAAGAATGCCGCCGCCAATTTGCGCACTGCGCGCCAACAACCAATTGCCGACCTGGCCCAGGTACGGCTTGATGCTCACCATCAGCGCCGCGCCTTGTTGATCAATGCTGTCCCAGGTCGCCACCAGGCGCTCGCCTACGAAGGGGATCGACCCCAACCAGGTCGGCGCCTCGGGCAAGCCGTCGACCTGGATGTCCTTGATGAGAGCCACCGCATCACGCACATGGTCAGCCAGGTTGAACCCAAGCCATACCAATGGCACCGCCACCAGCAACATCCACCCCAACGTCAGGATGCCAGCGGCCAGGGACTCTCGGCCGCCGAGCCAACGGGTGAGCAAACGCATCAGCGGCCAGCTGGCAAATGCCAGCACCGCGCCCCAGAACAGCGCCGACCAGAACGGCGCCATGACCCAGAAGCTGGCACCAAACAGCACCAGCAGCAGGATTTGCACCAGCAGGCGATCGTTATTGAGCATCGGGTATCTCGAAAAGAAGGCTGTAGGAAGAGAGCTTAGGCGAACGGCACGGGTCCGTTCGCCCTGTGGTGCTTAGCGTATCAGATGCAGATGCAGCCCTTGGGTTTCACCGGTGCCGGTTTCCAGACGGGCGGTGCGCACGCCCTTCTCCACCAGCGCCTGGCGCCAGGCCTCGGCCTGCGGCCCGCTCAGGCTCACGCGCAGGGTGGTGTCGAGGTTCAAGGCTCGGGATATCAAGGTCAGCCAGGTGTCGTCAGGCTCGGCGCCCAGCGCGGGAAAATCCAGCTCGCCGGTACTTTTGAGTTCACGCAGCAGGGTGGCCGAGGTGGGCAGCAGTTCGCCCAAGGGCGCGCTGGCGTCGAGTTGCTCCACATGCAGGTAGGCGCGGCGGTTACCACGTGTGATCCCGTACAGCGCGACCAGGGAATTGTCCTGCGGGGCGGCCAGGCGTAGCAGCAGGTATTCCTGTTGGCCGTCGGCGCCCACCAGCTTGGCGTTGCCAAACACTTCGTTGGCCCACAGGCTGCTTTCGCCACAATCGCGGGCCTTGCACCAGAACAACAACTGCGCACCCTTGGCCTGCAAAGCTTCGCGCGTTGCGGTAAAGGCGGCGCTGGAGCTGTGTTCGGCGGGCAATTCATAGGTGATTGCAGTGGCTGGGCCGCGTGCGATGGCCTGGCCTTCATAACGCAACTGGCCGCTGATCTTGCGGATCGCGCCCATGGGGTAAATGCGTTCCTTGTCTTCAGCGGGGCGGTAATCGACGATTTGCGCATCAACCTGACGGGCTACCGCCGGTAGATCCTGGCTGCCGGGCAGATCGGCGGCAAATACCAGGGGGCTGAAACAACAAAGGCCCAGGGCACGGATACATCCTTTACCCAGGCTCATCGGATCAGTGAGCCCTGGCCAATGTTGGTCACAGCGATATTGAGTGTGTTCATGGTTGACTCCCTTTCAATCCGCCCAGCCTCGGCAGTTGACCCCGCCAAGTCAAGGCGTGGAGAAGAACCGATTGAAACAGTCTGCAACAAGAGCCGCACCGGGCTCGTCATTCAGGTGTAAATGATGGCCGCCTGGCAGCGTGGTAACCGTGAAGGGTAGCTGAGAAAGCAATTCGGAATGTTTCGCCAGCATGCCGTCAGCCGCGACCACCAACTGGGTAGGGCACCCTACCCTTCGCACGAAAGCCATGGCTTGTTCGTCGGTCAGGCGCATCGGCGACGCCAGGGTCAGGCGGCTATCGCTGCGCCAGGTGTAACCGCCTGGTACGGGCATCAAACCGCGCTGGGCCAGGAGCTGCGCTGCTTCACGGCTGACCGCGACCACGCCTTTCATCCGCGCCTCGACCGCTCGATCAAGGCTGTTGTAGACCGGCTTGCGCTTGTCCTGCAGGCTCAATTGCGCCTGCAACGCCATGCCCAGGCGCTCGGCCGCGTTCTCGCCACTGGCGGTCGGTGGGATCACGCCGTCAATCAGGCCCAGGTGTGTCACCCGCTCCGGCAAGGCCCCGGCCAATACCAGAGAGACGATGGCGCCCAGGGAGTGGCCAAGTAATGCAAAACGTTTCCAGCCCAGTTGCTCAGCCACCTGCAGCACGTCATAGACGTAATCCCACAAGGCATAACCGGCGCCAGCCGGGCGATGCGCCGAATGCCCATGCCCCGCCATGTCCAGGGCGACGATGCGCAACCCTCGCAGCTTGGGCGCCAGGCGCGCAAAGCTGTTGGCGTTGTCCAGCCAACCATGGAGGGCAATTACCGGCAGGCCGTCCTCGGGCCCGAACAGATGCGCGGCCAGTTCGATGTGCGGCAGGCTCAGGCGTACCTCTTCGACGGGCGTACTCATGCGCAACTGCGCTCACGGGCCTGCCAGCGGGCGAACAGGGTCTTGATCAAGGCAGCAGTGTCCTGAGGGCGTTCGAGGGGAAACATATGGCCGCCGGGCATGGTGAGCATTTCGCCCATGGGCAAGCGGTCAACACCGCTGGCATGGTGACGCATCACCACCCGGCTCTGGCGGCCACGCACCACGGCCAGCGGCACCTTCAACTGGCGCACCTGGCCCGGGCTGGTGTGGGGCACGCCGCGATAGATGCTGATTTCGGTGGCTGGGTCGAACCGCAGGCGCAGGCGATCGCCCACTTGCTGCAGGCCATGTTGCAGGTACGCGTCAAAGCAATCGGGGTCAAAGCCACGGAACAGGGTCTTGCCGGCGAAATAGCTGCGCGCGGTGTCCAGGTCGGTGAATTCTTCGCGCCGGCCAAGCGTGCGCCCAGCCGGGGTGAGTCGGTCGATAAAACCAAAGCGCTTGGCAGCGCGGATCACCCAGCGGTCTGCGCGGGTGAGCACCGGCGAATCCAGCATCACCACGCCCCGGTACAGCTGCGGGCAGCGCATGGCCGCGTGTAAATGCAGCACGCCACCCAGGGAATGGCCCACGCCCCATACCGGCTCTGGCTGCTGCTCCAGATGATGGATCAGCTCGTCCACCAGGTTTTGCCAGTTATCATCCACCGGGAACTTGGGGTCGTGACCGTGCTGCGGCAGATGGGCCACCGCATATTCCGGGGCCAGGGCGGCAAACAGCTTGCCGTAGGTGGCCGAAGGGAAGCCATTGGCGTGGGTAAAAAACACGTGCTGCGACATACAGGTTCCATCAACAAAAACAGAGGGGGATTGTCACCATGCCCGGCCCCTACAGCAATGACTGTAACTGCCAGGAATGATGACACTCACGCCACGCCTATCGCGCCGGCGGTTGTTCACCCAGCGGCACCACGGCCATGGTCAGGCGCGAGACACAACTGGCCTTGCCCTCGTCGCTGCTCAGGCGGATGTCCCACACCTGGGTAGTGCGCCCGATATGAATAGCCTTGGCCACCGCAGTTACCCGGCCGCTGCGCACGCCGCGCAGGTGGTTGGCGTTGACCTCCAGGCCCACGCAATAGAACTTGCTTGCATCAATGCACAAGTAGGCGGCCATGGAGCCGACACTTTCGGCCAGCACCACCGAGGCGCCGCCGTGCAGCAGGCCGTAGGGCTGATGGGTGCGGTGGTCGACCACCATGCTGGCGGTAAGGGATTCGTCGTCGAAGCTTTCGAAACGAATATCCAGCATTTCACCGATGGTGTTTTTCTGGATCGCGTTGAGGTGTTCGATATTCGGTTGGGTACGCCACAGGCTCATACGGTTGTCCTTGTTGGTTTTATTACGGCCCTAATCCTGCCACAAAACGGTTTCGGCGCGTGCGCTCCATGCTTGCAATTGTGGCCCGTACGTCGACTCGATCACGTTGCGTTTGATCTTCAAGGTCGGCGTGAGAAAACCGTTTTCCACCGCCCATTGGTCTTTCACCACCACCAATTGCCCCATGCGTTCGTGCTTGTCCAGGCCTGCGTTCACCTGTGCCAGCCAGCGTTCAAGACCACCGCCGAGGGCTTGGCGGTCCTCGCCGGGTGCCGACAACACGCACAGCCCTATCGGCGCACTGAGCCCCTCGCCGACCACACACACCTGTTCAATACGTGCATGTTCGGCCAGGCGGTTTTCAATCGGCGCCGGGGCTACGTATTTGCCTTTGCTGGTCTTGAAGATTTCCTTGAGACGTCCGGTCAGGCGCAGGCGACCGTCCGCGTCCTGCTCGCCCTTGTCACCCGTCCGCAGGAAGCCATCTGCGGTGAGCGTATCCGCGGTTTTCTGCGGGTCCTTGAAGTAGCCCAACATGGTCGCGCCACTGTGTACCTGCACTTCGCCTGACGGGTCGATACGCACTTGCACGCCTGGGCAGGGCTGGCCGATCCAACCGAGCGTTTGCCCACCTGGGCGACACACATGGGAATAGCCGCAGTTTTCGGTCATGCCGTACACCTCCAGCACATCCAGGCCCAGGCGCTGATACCAACGCAGCAACGCCTCGGGCACCGGCGCGGCGCCGGACAGGGCGATGCGCAGCGCATCCAGCCCCAGGCCGGCGAGAATTTTATGGCCGACGCGTTTGCCGATAAAAGGCAGGCGTAACAGGGTATCGAGGCGTGTTTCCGGGATTTTGGCGTAGACGCCCAGTTGGAATTTGGTCCAGATGCGCGGCACGCCAAACAAGGCCGTCGGCCGCGCCCTGCGCAGATCGGTGAGGAAGGTTTCCAGGCTCTCGGCGAAAAAAACGGTTTGCCCGGTATAGATCGACGCCATTTCTACAAACATCCGCTCCGCCACATGGCACAGCGGCAGGTACGACAGCAACCGGTCGCCCTCCCCCAGGCCAAACAGCTCAGTACCGCCCGAAGCAGCAAACCCCAAGGCGCCGAAACTGTGCATCACCCCTTTAGGCAGGCCGGTCGTACCGGAGGTGTAGATGATAGTGGCCAGGCTGGCGGCATCCGGTAGCGGGTTGTCCTGGATCGGTGAACAGGCTTGCAGGTCCGCCCAACTGAAATCGAAAGTCTCTTCAGGAGGGCACAGCGGCAGACTGATAGTCGGCACACCCGCAGGAACGCCAGGCGCCATTGCCGACCAATCATCCAGCTTGCCGATCAGCGCCAACCGCGCCTGCGAGTGAGTCAGCACATGGGCGACTGAGTCCGCGGTGAGGTTGGGATAAAGCGGCACCGACACGTGCCCAGCCATCCAGATCGCCAGGTCGGCGATGATCCAGTGGGCGCAGTTTTTTGAAATCAAGGCAATATGCGAGCCCTGGGGCAACTCCCGCGCGCGCAGCCAGTGCGCGGCGCAACGAGCCTGGTGGCCGACCTCGCCCCAGGTGAGGGCCTGCACCTCACCGCCGCCGATGGGCTGAACGAGGAAGACTTTGCGCGGGTGCCGCGCTTCACGCTCGAAGAAGACCTGCAACGGCAAACGAAAAGCGACAGGCATGGGACGCGCTCCTTTGTGATCCAAGATACAGCCAACCAAGCACTTGCTTGGTTGACTGTATAGCACAGGAGAAGGAAACGGCCTGCCGCTAACCACGATGCGAAGCGAGACGCTCTTGATCTGCTCTCGATCTTAGGCGCCCCCCCAAATCACTGGCGGATTACGGGCACACCGAGCCTGGGCGAGGTGCCGAGT
>NZ_JALJRP010000056.1:0-16914 GCF_024519715.1 Pseudomonas sp. Pse35
GTGGGGTTTCCCCATGTGAGAGTAGGTCATCGTCAAGATTAAATTCCAAAACCCCTGTCTGCTAACGCAGACAGGGGTTTTGTTTATGTAGAAGCTCATGAATTTCACCGGCACGTTGCCAACGCAACGGTCTGGTACACAGAATTTCTTGACGACCATAGAGCATTGGAACCACCTGATCCCATCCCGAACTCAGCAGTGAAACGATGCATCGCCGATGGTAGTGTGGGGTTTCCCCATGTGAGAGTAGGTCATCGTCAAGATTGAATTCCGAAACCCCTGTCTGCTAACGCAGACAGGGGTTTTGTCGTTTAGGGCGGCCCACCGCAGCAAATCTGCCTTACGGCTACCGCCTGTCGGTTTCCAACGTTAAAAGAAGATGCTTCTCACAAATTCCTAAGATTTGTCGAAGTTTGGCCGAAAGCCTGACGAGCCATGCGTGCACCGAAATAGAGCGACCGCAGAGTCCGCCTATCCCGATACATGGAATGTTCCACTCGGCACGCTCACCCCCCTTTGGCAAAAGAAGTCGATGAAATGAATCTCAAGTTCAGTCATAAAATTCTGTTGGCCGCGTCAGGCGTCGTGGTTTTAGCCTTCGCGTTATTTACCCTCTACAACGACTACCTGCAGCGCAGCACCATCAGGCAAAACCTTACGTCGTCCATCCAGCAATCCGGCGAGCTCACCGCCAGCAGTGTGCAGAACTGGCTCAGTGGTCGCATCCTGGTCCTCGAGAACCTGGCGCAGAACGTTGCCCACCAGGGCAGCGCCGCCGACCTCCCAGGTTTGGTCGATCAGCCAGCATTCACCACCAATTTCCAGTTCACCTATGTAGGTCAAACCAATGGGGTATTCACACAGCGCCCTGACGCGAAGATGCCTGACGACTACGACCCCCGTCAGCGCCCTTGGTACAAGCAAGCAGTAGTGGCGGACAAAACCATGCTTACTCCGCCTTATATGGCGGCTGTGGGCGGTCAGATCGTGACAATTGCCATGCCGGTGAAAAAGAATGGCGAGTTGTTGGGTGTTGTCGGTGGTGACCTGAGCCTGCAGACACTGGTGAAGATCATCAACTCGGTAGACTTCGGTGGTATCGGCCATGCGTTCCTGGTCAGCGGTGATGGCCAGGTCATCGTCAGTCCGGACCAGGACCAAGTGATGAAGAATCTCAAGGACATCTATCCCGGCACCAACGTGCGCATTGAGAAGCTCAATCAGGACGTTGTCCTCAACGGTCAGGATCGCATCCTTTCCTTCACGCCTATCAGCGGCTTGCCTGGCGCTGACTGGTACATCGGCCTTTCGATCGACAAAGAAAAAGCCTATGCCCCGCTGGGCAAATTCCGTACTTCGGCCTTGATTGCGATGTTGATTGCCGTTGTGGCTATTGCGGTGCTCCTGAGCCTGTTGATTCAAGTACTGTTGCGCCCGTTGACCACCATGGGCGTGGCCATGCAGGACATTGCCCAAGGCGAAGGTGATTTGACCCGACGTCTCGACGTGACCAGCAAAGACGAGTTCGGCGAAGTCGGCAGCGCATTCAACCAGTTCGTCGAGCGAATTCACGCGTCGATTTCCGAAGTGTCTTCGGCAACGCGCCAGGTGCACGATTTGTCCCAGCGTGTGATGGCTTCATCCAATGCGTCGATCATCGGTTCTGACGAACAGAGCGCGCGTACCAACAGCGTGGCCGCAGCCATCAACGAGCTAGGGGCCGCCACCCAGGAAATCGCGCGCAACGCTGCTGACGCGTCCCAGCATGCCAGTGGTGCCAGCGAACAAGCTGACGATGGTCGTAAAGTGGTGGAGCAAACCATTCAGGCGATGTCGGAGCTTTCGCAAAAGATCAGCCTGTCCTGCACTCAGATCGAAACCCTTAATGCCAGTACCGATAACATCGGACACATCCTGGATGTGATCAAAGGCATTTCCCAGCAAACCAACTTGCTCGCCCTAAACGCGGCGATCGAAGCGGCCCGTGCTGGCGAAGCAGGGCGTGGTTTTGCCGTCGTGGCGGATGAAGTGCGCAATTTGGCGCACCGTACCCAGGAGTCGGCAGAAGAAATCCACAAGATGATCACTTCGCTGCAAGTGGGTTCGCGCGAAGCCGTGACCACCATGAACGCCAGCCAGGCTTCCAGCGAAGAAAGCGTCGAAGTCGCCAACCAGGCAGGTGAGCGTCTGGTCAGCGTGACGCAACGTATCGTTGAGATCGATGGCATGAACCAATCCGTCGCGGCCGCCACTGAAGAGCAGACCGCCGTGGTTGAAACCCTCAACGTCGATATCAACCAGATCAACTTGCTGAACCAGCAGGGTGTGGCCAACCTCAACGAGACGCTCAAGGACTGCGATGCGCTGTCCCAGCAGGCCAGCCGACTGAAGCAATTGGTCGATAGCTTCAAGATCTGATCCTGACCGCATCGGAGCGAGGCCTCTCGCTCCGATCGCTTGGTCTCACGTCCAGGGTGCTATTCAGAGGAAACTGATAGCGCTCAGATAGTCGCAGCCTTTGCGTAACAGCGCCTGGCTCTTGGGTGGATAGCACATGCCCATTTTTTCCACGCCCCACCGGGCATTGTCGTAACGGATCATCGATATGTCACCGATGTCCTCGCCCAGTCCGTCCAGGTAAAAGCCCAGCACTCCGAACAACGCGTTATTGCGGCTCACTTTGCGCAGCGCCCGTTGCCAGTGTTCAATGCTTACTCGGTCAAAAGCGTGCCCAGCCTCGCTGAAGGCGTCGAGATACTGGTCCCAACTCAAGGGCAGTGGGTTGTGCAGGTTGAACACGTTTCGCCCAGGGTCAAAGCGCACGCTGTGGTAGGCGATGAAACGCGCCAGGAAGTCCACCGGCATCAGATCGAAATTGACGTCCAGTCGCGGGACCATCCCTAATTGCAGAGACCCCTTGAGCATCAACATCAAGCGGTTTTTCTGTGGCTGGCAAACGCCGTTCTGGCTGTTGAAGCTGATATTTCCCGGCCGATGAATATTGACCCAGGCCCCTTGCTCGACTGCCCGTCCTAATAGCCGCTCGGCTACCCACTTGGAGAGGTTGTAGCCATTTTTCACATAGAGCGGCAGTGCGCGTCGGGCAGGCGCTTCAAGCACGGACCCGTCGACGTCCACGCTGCTGCAGGCTGACAGCGTCGAGATGAAATTGAGGACCTTCTTGCAATGGGTCTCGCAAAGGCGCAGGCATTCCAGCACCGGCTCGACGTTGTCCTTGGCGAGTGAGGCGTAATCCATCACATGATTGACCTGCGCGGCGTTATGCACCACCACGCCGTAATGACGGGCGAGGTGCTCGTACACGTCGTCGGCCAAGCCCAGGCGAGGTTTACGAATATCGGCGGCGTATACCTGTACTCGGCTCAGGTCCAGATGTTCCAAGCGGTATTCACGCAATGCCTGGGCGAACCTTGTCGCTGCCGAATGGCCGGGCAACTCGCGCACCAGGCACGCCACGTCCTGCGCCCCGCCAGTCAGCAGTGCCTGGACAATATGAACCCCGACAAAGCTGTTCGCGCCGGTGACGATGGCTTTGCGCGAGTCTCCCGCAAGGGTCTCGGGCAGCATCTCGACCTCCAGTGCTCGCGTCGCATCTTGTTCCATCTGGTTGGATGGTGTATCCGGCAGTGCACTGCCATCCATGAGTGCGGCCAATGTGCGGATGGTCGGCGTCTCAAAAAAGGGGCTCAGGCAGAAGCTGCGGCCAAACTGCTCGCGCAGGCGTAGCAACAGGGTCGACAACAGGATGGAGTGGCCACCGAGGTTGAAAAAACTCTCATCAATCGAGAGTTCGCCTGCGGGTAATCCCAGCAGCTCACCCCACACGTCAGCCAGTTGTGCCTGCAAAGGGTCTTGTATGCGACAGCGATCCATCCCGATGGGTATGGGTATTGGCATGGCCAGCAAGGCCTTGCGATCGATCTTGCCGTTATTCGAACGGGGCATGCATGCCAGTTCGCTCCAAGCGCTGGGCTGCATATGCACCGGCAACCACTGTCGAGCATGTTCCTTCAGGCTTGCCAGCGTAGCGCCAGATTCCGGCTGGGCGGCAAAGCCGATGACTCTGTGTGCCGTATCGATCACCACTGCCACTTGGCGAAACAAGCGACTATCGCGCAAGCACTGTTCAATATCCTGAGGCTGAACTCGAAACCCGCGGATCTTGACTTGCTCATCCCTGCGGCCGCCCAGTTCGATGCCCTCTTGCGTCCATTTTGCCAAGTCGCCGCTGCGATAAGCCTGTAGCACTTGGCCATTTGGCAGTGTCAGCGCCACGAACGGATTGTCGGCCCGCGAGAGTGTATTCGAATAACCCAGGCTTACTCCGGGACCGACAATGTACAAGTCGCCCATTACCTGTTCATCCACGGGCTGCAGGTTCTCGTCGAGAATCAGCACCTGGCTGTTAGCGATGGGGAGGCCGATATTGCGATGGCTGTCACCTCGTTGGAATACCCGATGGGTCGCCAACACAGTGGCCTCGGTCGGCCCATAGAGGTTATGCAACTGGCATTGACCGGCCAGTTGTTCGATCACGCAGGGCTCGCAGAAATCACCTCCGGTCAGTAAATGAGTCATGCCCAACGGCTGATCCAGCGGCAGGATGCTGAGCAGTGCCGGTGGCACAAACCCATGAGTGACGCGTTGCTTGCGAATCAGTTCTACCAGTTGCTGAGGGTCGTGACGCTGGTCTGGGCTGGGCACAATCAACTCGGCGCCGGCGATCAATGCAGGGAAAATATCGATCAGTGAAGAATCGAAGCCCAGTGGCGAAAATTGCAGGACGCGACTGTGTTGATCCAACGCCACGCAACTGACGAGCCAGGCCGTGAAATGCGCCAGGTTGTATTGGCTCAGCAGTACCCCCTTGGGCTGGCCCGTCGTACCCGAGGTGAACAGTGCCACGCACGGCTCGTCGGCACGGGGGTGACGGTGCATCAGCGGTTGCGTCATGTCGGCGCTGTGCGCGGCCACCTGGCTCACATCAAGTGAAACGAAACGCTCTCGCAATGGGTGCTGGCCATTCTCCAGCAGCACACAGGCCTTGAGGCTGGTCAGCATGCAGTGCTGGCGTTGCTCCGGGTGGTCAGGCACCAGCGGCAAATACACGGCGCCACAGCCAAGCACCGCGAGAATACTGGCGTACAACTCGGCAGATTTCTCCAGGCATACGCCGACCACTTGTGGAGCCTCGGCATCCTCCAGCAAGGGAAGCAGGCGTTGTTGAATAGCCATGGCTTGTTGCTGGAGCTGCCGATAAGTCAGCGCATGACCGGCGATGTTCAGCACTGTTCGATGCGCGAAGGTATTGAGGCTGGCCTGCAGCCGTTCGATCATGGGCGTTCGGGCCGCGTGCAGTAAGGCAGGGGCCGCCGTGTGGTTGAACCGGTGCATGAAAGCCAAGGCATCCAGCTCTTGCAGGCCCTGTTCAGGCCAGGCGTTAGCAGCGGCCGTTGCCGAGAAATAAGCGGGGTCTCTTGAAAAACCGCAGACCAACAAAGCAGCCCACTCCACCACTGCATTCGTTGCCTGCTGACGCAACCGCTGCCCATTGCCGCTGGGCTCCCGGGCAACGTCGTGCACCGTCAGCAGGCGCCGCTCCCGGTCGTAGCAGCGTAACTGTAATGAGGGCAGCCCGTGTTCGCAGAGCGGGCCGATACCCACGCGCAAGCTTAACCATGGCGCACTGGCGGGCGAGGGCGGCAGCGGCTGACTCCCGTCTTCAATAACCAGATCCACAGACCCCGTTCCTGCCACATGCCCATATTGCTCCAGCTCCTGCCTGAGCGCCGCCAGAGCGTTACCGGTACCACGCCACTCGATCTGCAAGCGCCTCATGCCAACCTCCTCGATACGGGCAGGTAGTCGCTCAGGGCTCGTGCCACGCTGGGGGTTTGCAGTACGCCGCTGTGGTGCAGTAGGCCCATGATATTGGCCAGCAGCGGATGTTGGGGGGTGATGGGAAAGTCCAGCGCCTGGATTTCGTCGCGCAGTGCCCGGCGCGTATCGGCACTGATAGCCAAGTGTTCGATCAGTTGCAGATCGAAGTCTTTCTGTAGGTCGTTGGTCAGGTAGTGCGTCAGGAACACGGGCAGGGCTTGAGCAATGTGGTCGCGATCTTCAGAGCTTGCCGATTGCCAGTAGAGGCGCACCAACTGTGTCCAGAACCGCGCATGCCGCCCTTCATCAAACAGATGATCGGCCATCAGGCCGCGGACAGAGGATTTGACGCTGCCATCTTTGGAAAACGCTGCGACGTCATGGGTGATGGTGTTCTCAGCGATGGCGACGCCGATCAACTCTACGGCATCGTGCAAGTATGCCGGTACCTGTGCCTGGGCTGCCGGCAGCGCGCGGCCCAATTCAATTTGCCCGGGTAGATCGAGCGGTTGGATTCCGGTCATCTGCACGGCTTGCTGCAGGAAATCCAGCGCGACCAGCGCGTGATAATCCTCGTCGACAACGACCGTCATCGCATCGTAGCGGCAGGCGAGCGGGAAGGGCAGGGAGAAGCGATTTTTAGCGATGCTGCGCGCGGTTTTGTCGACGATCTCGGTTTCGAAAATCACCACGTCATTGATGAATTTATAGAAGCTTTGCACCAGCACGAAGTCGCGCCATTGCGGGCAGTGCTTGAGAAAGGTGGCACTCAACACCAGAGGCTGACGGCACAGGGGGAAGATGAGTTTGTCGTCGTCTTCCAACATCCGCCGGGGGCGTGTGCGGATGGTTGCGCGACGCTCCCAGTCGTCGGCAAAGGATTGGTAATGAGCGGCGTTCACGGACGTACCTCTTGCATCGAGGCCAGTACGTCGTCCCAGAGGGTAATACGACTCTGCACGGCGCCCAGGGCGGCGTTATCGGCCTGTTGCTGACGGCTGGGGTCTGCGTCGACCAGGCGCTGTAGCAACCGTTGCGCCGCGGGCTCGTGATCATCGCTGTCTATTTCGATATGGCGGCTGAGGTAGTGACATAGCGTAGGGGCCTGCCGACCTATGAAAGCATGGCTATGCAAAAGCCTTTCGAACATTGACGGAATCACACACTCTCGGCCATGCAGGAACGCCGCCGCCACACAGTGGGTCGGAGCGCTCAGGGCAATTTGTAAGGTGCTGTCGACGAAGCGGGCCACGCCCTGGGGCGCATCGATCATCTGCAAGGCTGCGCTTACCTCCACTCCCTGGCTTTGCAGGTCGATAAAGCGAGTGATTGCGACCGTGCTGGCGCCCACTTCCGTCATTGCGTCCAAGTACAGCTCGAAGTGGCTGCAATAGCCCCGCGTCGGGTGCTCGTCCGACTCTTCCGCCAGCACGATTTCATTAATCAGGCGGGCAGCGTGCGGGTCAGTGGAGGGGAGCCAGGGCAACTGCATGCAAGTGAGGTCCTTTTGCAGGCGTTTGGTCAGGCTCATGAAATCCCAGACAGCAAATACATGGTGTTTCATGAAGTGTTGTAACTTGCCGAGGCTGGTTATTTCTATAAATAACGGATGATCAAAAAGTTGTCGTTTTTTTTGCGCGAGTGAATGTGGGTACATGGTTGACGCCTATGAGTTGTTGCGAGTGCTCTAAAAGCAGTGTTGAAATATTATAGTTGTGAGTGCGAGAGTAACTTGAGCGCGCTCACGCGCACGGCGAGGCCCTTGCACTAGGCAGACGCAGTGGATGGAAAGGTGTGTCTTGCTGGGAAAAGATAATAAGCTGGTTGAATGTTTGAACCGGTATACAAATGTATTAGATGTTTTTCCCGATATTTATGTGTGTGGTGATTGCCCAGCTATACGTGGGATTTTGCTGCGCACTGAGTCGGCTTTAATTATGATTTGGTTCTTTGTTTTTTCTGATGGAGCAACAATCCCTGATAAGAAAGTTGCTACATCACCTAAGAATCAAGGGCAAAAGCGAAAAAACCTACTGAGTGGGTTTTTTTTCGGCGCTATCAAGGCCGCTGAGGTAGGTCGCGATCACCTCCATGCCTCGCATCAAGTGGTTACGCAGCGTCAGGATGCTCTCCTCGACCTTCTTCTGCGCTACCAGGCTCAGCAGTTCGCGGTGATCCTCCTGGGAAGTCTCCCCCAGCCCCATCGCCTCAAGGTTGAAGCGCAGGAAGCGCTCCTCCTCATTCAATCCGTGCTCGACCAAAGTGAGCAGCCGCTGGTTGGGCGCCTTGCCGTACAACACCATGTGAAACAGGCGATTGAGCCGACCAATCTCGGTGTAGTCTTTCTCGCTTTCCAGTGCGTTGATACAGGCCTCAGCTTGAGCAAGGTCCGCGTCGGTGAGCAACGGAATCGACAGGCGCAGGGCCTCGGACTCCAGCAACATGCGCAGGGCATAGGTCTCGGCCGAATTGTCCTCGATCAAGGGAGCAACGACGGCACCCTTGTGAGTCACCACATGCAACAAGGATTGCGCCTCCAGCTGGCGCAACGCTTCGCGTACCGGCATGCGACTGACGCCGAACAGGCTGGCCAGTTCTTGCTGGCGCATGGCGGTGCCACAGGGCAATCGCCCATCAAGGATGGCATTACGCAACGTTTCTTCGATAACGGAGCGCGCAAGATGGGCGGGAATAGGCCCGCTGATTTTGATGCTGCTTAATGGGTTCGGCTTCTGCGTCACGGTTGCGCTATCCTCCTTTCTTGAATAATAGTCTGGCTAATTGGATCCAAAGAACACTAAAGATGGGCCAGGTGCTTGTCAAATAGCCAAAGTTTCCGTTTGTAAGTGCTTACACAGCATACTTTGTGTCTCTCACAAGGGCGGTTATAAAAACGCCGCCTCCTGCGATGATTGCACTGTGCCATTGTTTTTTGTAGGGCCAGGCTTCACCATCCCTGGAAATTCCGTCTCTTTCACGGACTGAACATTTTGGCGGTAAGTTTTAATCCCTATCGACTGCTTTGCTGGCTTTTATCAGCAACTTTACTGGCCGGCCTGATGCTCGGCGGGCTGCGTGCCGATTGGGATTTCTCGCAAATCAGCCGCAAGGCTACCGCCGTCTACGGGCCTTTGGGTCAAGGCCAGCAGCGTATCGACGCCTGGCAGCGGTTATTGGTAAGCGAAAAACAGGTCAGCGAGCAGGAGCAGCTCAAGGTCGTCAATTTGTTCTTCAACAAGCAAATGACCTACGTGGAAGACATCGATCTCTGGCACGTTGTGGATTACTGGGAGACGCCCGTCGAGGCACTCTGGAAAGGTGCTGGTGACTGTGAAGACTACGCCATCGCAAAATATTTCAGTTTGCGTCACCTGGGCGTGTCCAGCGACAAGTTGCGCATTACCTACGTCAAGGCCCTGCGGCAGAATCGGGCGCACATGGTCCTGACTTATTATTCGAGCCCCGACGCCGTCCCACTGGTGCTCGACAGCCTGATGGATGAGATCCTGCCGGCTACCCGTCGCACCGACCTGGTCCCGGTGTACTCATTCAACGCCGAGGGGTTGTACTTGCCTGGTGCCAAAGGCAACAAAAAAGTCGGTGATACCAAACGCTTGTCGCGCTGGCAGGATGTGTTGAGAAAAATGCGTGCGGAAGGCTTCCCAGCCGAGCCTGCCAACTAGGAGTAACTGATCGGATGTCTCTGTTCAAACAGCTATTGATCGCAATCTGTCTGTTCCTGGTGGTCGCCTTCAGCGGCAGCTTCATGGTCAGCCTGGAAAGCTCGCGCACCCAATACGTCAACCAATTGCGCTCCCACGCCCAGGATGCCGCGACGGCATTGGCGCTGTCGCTCACCCCGAATATCGATGACCCAGCCATGGTGGAGCTGTTGGTCAGCTCGATCTTCGACAGCGGTTACTATGCCAGCATCCGCGTCGTGGACCTGGCCACCGACAAAACCATCGTCGAGCGCAGCGGTATTCCCGACAACAACGGCGTGCCCAACTGGTTCGTCAAGCTGATCGGACTGGAGCCGGCGGGCGGTGATGCCCTGGTCAGCCGTGGCTGGGAACAGGCCGCACGGGTAGAAGTGGTCAGCCATCCGATGTTCGCCCTGGCCAAGCTCTGGCAAAGCGCCCTGGGTAGCCTGGGCTGGTTGCTCTTGTGCGGTGCGGTCAGCGTGGTGCTCGGTGGGCTGCTGCTGCGCCGGCAATTGAAGCCGTTGGACTATATGGTCAAACAGTCCCACGCCATTGCCCGCCGCGAGTTCCTCAGCCTGCCTGACTTGCCCCGCACGCCTGAACTGCGGCGGGTGGTGCAGGCCATGAACCAGATGGTGGAAAAGCTCAAGGCGCTGTTCCAGGAACAGGCCGAGCGTAGCGAAAAACTGCGCACCGAATCCTATCAGGACAACCTCACCGGCCTCGCCAACCGCCGTTATTTCGAGATGCAGCTCAACGCCCGCGTCAGTAACCCGGAAGAGACCAACTCCGGCTACCTTCTGCTGCTGCGGGTCAAGGACCTGGCCGGCCTCAACCAGCGCCTGGGTGGCCAGCGCACCGACCAGTTACTGCAAGCGGTTGGCGAACAACTACTGCGCCAGTGCGCGCCGTACCCGGAAACCCATAACCTCGTCACCCGTATTCGTGGCGGTGAGTTCGCCGTGCTGGCGCCGGGGTTGATGCGTGAAGAAGCGATGCAGCTGGCGCAAAACCTGGAAAGCACTTTGCTCAGCCTGCAAGCGACCGGCGCCAGTGACGTTACGCCGGTCGCCTATATCGGCCTGGCGCCGTTCAGCCATGGCGACGCGCCCCAAGCCCTGCTGACCCTGGCCGACCAGGCCCTGGCCCAGGCCCAAGCGCAGGGCGACACCAGTTGGGTGTGCCTGGACCGCAGCGCCGCCGCCAGCGTGGGAGACGATCACCATGCCTGGCACACCTTGTTGGACCAGGCCCTGACCCAGCAGCGCTTCCAGCTGTACTTCCAGCCGGTTGTCGCCAGCCAGGACCCACAATTGGTCTTGCATTACAAGGTACTGTCGCGCTTGCAGGACGAAGACGGCCACACCATACCGGCCGGGCGCTTCCTGCCGTGGCTTGAGCGCTTTGGTTGGTCCGCCCGCCTGGACCGCCTGATGCTGGAGCAGGTGCTCAAGCAGATGGCCAGCCACACCGAGAACCTGGCGCTGAATCTTTCGGCCGCAACCTTGCAAGATACCCAGGCCCTGAACCGCGTTTATGACCTGCTACGCCAGCACAGCAACCTGGGCCCGCGCCTCACCCTGGAGATTGGTGAGGAGCAACTGCCTGAGCAGCCCGTGCTGGAACAGATGACCCAGCGCCTGCGCGAACTGGGCTTCTCCCTCAGCCTGCAACGTTTCGGTGGGCGGTTCAGCATCATCGGCAACCTGGCGCGCCTGGGCTTGGCGTACCTGAAGATCGACGGCAGCTACATTCGCGCCATCGACCAGGAAAGCGACAAGCGCCTGTTTATCGAGGCCATCCAGCGAGCGGCCCATAGCATCGACCTGCCGTTGATTGCCGAACGTGTAGAGACCGAGGGCGAACTGAAGGTGATTCGTGAGATGGGGATTTTCGGCGTGCAGGGCCAACTGTTTGGCGAGCCCGCGCCCTGGAAATAATTCACCTGTAGGAGCGAGCTTGCTCGCGAAGATCGCCAACAATAACGCGCAAAACCTGATACCCCGTGGCGATTTCAGTTTTTCGCGAGCAAGCTCGCTCCTACAGGGGTAGGAGCGGTTGGATTAAATCAATCCTTTCTCGTCATCATCGATCAACTGGCTCAACCCACCCAACGCTTCCCTCGCCTGGTTACGGTCCATCAACTTGGCCTGGGCTGCCGGCGGCAGGTCGGTCACGCTGATCACCCCCTTGCGGGTCAGCACCTGGATCAAGTCATCCAGCACCCGGATCATCTCAAAGTCGCTCTGCTTGAGCTGGGCCAGGCTGGTTTCCACCACTTCGTTGGCGTACCAGGCCTGTATCTCATGGTGATCGGCCGGCAGGGTTTCAGTGGATTCGGTAAAGGCAGCGGCCTCTACGCGAACCAGCGCGCCCTGTGCATCACGTTGCACGTAAAACATAACAACCCCTCGAAAATGCGCCACAGGCGTTCAACAGCATAGGTCAACGCTGCGTGTATGGGCGTGAGTATGCGATGCGCCGTCCGCCAGGGCCAGCGACCCGTAGGCCAAAAAATCGGCCGCCTGGAAGGGCGGCCGATCAATCGCGTCTTAGGTGTGATCGATCTTGATGGTCGGGTCGGCACCACTGATCAGCGAGTTGATGCTGGTGTGGGACCAATCGTTGCCTTCCAGTTTGATCGTCACATCAGCATTGGCCAGGCCACCGGCGGCGTTGAGCTTGCCTTCACTGCTCACTTGCAGGGTCGACACACCTTCTACCGTGGTGATCTTGAGGTAATTGTCGATGGTGCTGTCGGTTTCACCTTTCAACAAATCGCGCAGGTCAATGCGGTCGCCTTCGGACGCCTTGAAGTCCTTGATCACATCGTTGCCGATGTCGCCCGCCTTCCACACGAAGGTGTCGGCCCCCGAGCCACCGATCAGGATGTCGTTGCCCTGGCCGCCAATCAACGTGTCGTTACCCGTGCCACCCAGCAGGATGTCATTGCCTTTGCCGCCGTCCAGAAGGTCGTTGCCGCCCTGGCCGAACAGGATGTCATCGCCAGCCCCGCCCAACAGTGTATCGCCGGCATCTTTGGCGCCGGAGACGTCGAAGTCCACATAGTGCTCGGTGACGTACTGGTGAACGTTAGAGGCAGTCACTGCCGAGACAGCCACGCCGGTCTTCTGTGCGACAAAGGCCTGCAGCGCGTTGTAACCCTCGCCATTGATCCCGCTGAAGCTCACCAGGTCGCCGAAGAGGATGTCGTTGCCGTCGCCACCGCTGACGGTGTCCGCGCCCGGCAACGTCGCCTCTGTGTGGCCGAGGATAGCGTTGGCCAGGTCCTTCGGATCGATGTTGGCCTGTGGCTTGCCATCGCTGTCGTACGGTGCCAACTGATTCAGGCTGACCCCACTGTTGAGGCCGATGGCTTCTACGCCACCTGTGGACAGACCTTTAAGCAGTGCGAACGCGCTGTTGGAGTTGAGGGTGGTGGAGTAGTCGGTATCGTAGCCGAGGCCGCCTTGCACCGATATTTCATAGGTGCCATCCCCTTGGGCGTGGATGATTCCCTTGTTGTACCCCCAGCCGTAAGACCAGAGGGTTACCTTGCCGGCAGAGTTGATATCAAGGTAGTTATTCGAATCGATGTTGATCCGGGTGGCGGTACCTATGGTGTAGTTGTTCATGGTGACGACATCATCGAGCCTGACGTTGCCGTACAAGTATGGGTTGGTCTGCTCGGACGCTTGGTAAAACGTCGGCTGACCATCGGTGATGAAGTACGTTGTATTGATAGCGCCAGTGTTGCCAGTCGCCTGGGCACTCTTGAAGAAGTTGGCCGCGGCCTTGAACACGTCTTCGTAGTTGGTCCCGCCGGTAGACACCATGGAATCCAGGACTTTCTGCAGCGAGTCCAATGCACCTGGGTCTTTCAGGTTGACTGTCACCGTGCGATTGACCTGGTCGCTGAAATCCGCCAGGAAGATATTCACAGTGCCAGAAGTGCTGGCGCCGATACTGTTTTTCAGCGAGTTGAACGTGGTGGTCAGCGAGGTTTTTGCCGCTGCTATCGAGTCCGCACCCATACTGCCCGATGTATCGATCATGAACGCGATGTTGTAGTTCTTGCCCTGCACCACGTTCAAGCCGGCGACGTCGGCCACGACAATGTCGTTGCCATCGCTGCCATTGATGGTGTCGCTGCCCGAGGTGCCGGTGACCGAATTGTAGGTCGCTGGGTGCACCGTGACGGGCAATTGCGCGGTGGTGGTCGCTGAACCGCCGATGCTCTCGGTGGACGTCGAAGTGACCGTCAGGTTGAACTGACCGCTGTAGTAGGTCGGCGGCTTGATGGTCAGGGTGTTCAGGTCCCAGCCCGTGACATTCACTTCGCCCACGGTTTTACCCGCAGTAAAGGTGTGCCCAGACGCGTCGGTCAGTACCGAGCCTGCCGGAATGCCGCTGATCTTCACGCTCAGGGTTTCGGAGCCGTCGGTGTCGGTCAGCGCGGTGGTGACCTTGGACAATTTGACCGTGCCGTTTTCCTGGCCTTCGTTGAGCTTGTAGCCCACGTAGTAACCGTCACCGTTGCTGCCATGCAGGTCGGATACGGTGACGCCGGCGTTGGTCAGGTCGGTAAGGCCGGTGTACAGCGGCACGGTGCTGGTGCTCAGGTTCTGCACCGCCCCGCCGTTGACCGACAGGTTGACGTCAAAGCTGCCAGGCCCCGCTTGGTTGGCCTGGTAGATCTCAAGGCTGTAGTAACCAGTGGTCGTTGGCGTGAACGAGCCGCTGAACTTGCCGCTGTTGGTACCCCACAAACCGCTCGCAACGTCTTTACCGCCAACGTTGACCACCACGCTGTCATCCGCGATACCGCTGAAGGTGTAGCTCTTGCCCGCTTCCATGTAGATCAGGCCGGAGATCTTGGAACCAGAGCCAGCGGCCACGTTGTCGACGGACTCGACGTTGGTCACCACAGAGGTGCTGTTGGGTGTGCCCGCGTTATCGATGGCTTTTTTCAGCACGTCCGGTGCAGCACCGTTGCCGTTGTTGCCGAGGCCGGCGATGCTGTTCCAGCCCTGTTTGACCAGGCCGGTCGAGGCAACGTTGTTGTCGGCCACGCTCAGGGTCGGTGCGTCGGCCACTGGGGTGATATCGACTTTCACCGTAGCGCTGGTGCCCAGGTCCTTGCCATCGGTTGGCTGGAACTTGAACTGCGCGTAATCCGCCTGCTTGTTACCCACGCCAGTGCCGCCGTAACCGTCGGCGCCGGACTCGTTGGCGTTCGGCATAAAGCGCAGTTGGCCGCCATCGATCTGGGCCTTGGTAAAGGTCTGGCCGCTGGTCACGTTGGTCCAGGTGCTGCCGTCCGCCGCAAGGTATTGCAGCTTGCCGGCTACTGGCAGGTCGGTGATTTTCACCCCGAGGCTGGCTTGTGGCGAGTCCACATCGCTCACGCCGAAGTTGGCCCAGGTCAGGGCCAGCGCCGTGTCTTCCGTACCGGTCACAGCACCGCCAGTGGCCACTGGTGCATCGTTGACCGCTACCACGTTGACGGTGGTGGTGGCCACGTTGGAGTAGTTGCCGCCATCGGTCACCGTCACGGTGATGGTGCGCGGTGTGGTGCTCGGGTCGTGGCTGTTGTTGGTGAACGTGATGTTCTGGATACGTTGCATGTAGTCAGCCAGCGTTGCGCTGCCGGACAACGTCAGGGTAATAGTGCCCGTCTGGTTGTTGGTGCTGACGCTGATGCCATTCACGCTATTGCCCAGGTTCAGGGCATCACCGGCCTGTGCGTTGGTCAGCGTGACCGTCGCGCCCGTCAGCAGTGTGCTGTCTGGGTCAGTGATCTTGATATCCGTATCGGCGATCGACACGCCCGGCCCGGCGGTACCCTCGGTAAATGTCGTCTTGTAATCGGCACCCGTGGCGCCGCTGGAGTTGTTGGCATCCAGGTCGATCACCGGCGGCGCATCGTTGTCGAGGATGTTGGTGGTGACGGTGCCTTTGTCGATCACCAGGTTCTCGAAGTTGCCTCCGGTGACCTTGTCGATGGTGATAACGATCTGTTCCGTAGGCTCGGTGATCTTGTCGTCGAGCGTGCGGATATCAAACGGCACGCTGCTGGAGCCTGCCGGGATCTTCACGGTGTACACGCCGGTGAAGTCCGAACCGTCAGTGGCGGTGCCGCTGTATTTGAGCGTCACGGTTACGTCGGTTTGCGGCGGGTTGGTCAAGGTCAGGGTGTAGTGGGCTGTGCCACCTTCAGTGACCGAGCCATCGCCCGTTATGCTGATTTTGGTATCCGTCACTACATCCGTGACCTTGGTGACCGCGGGGCTGGCGTCAACAATCAGATGCTCGTACTTGTCGCCACCGCTGACCACGCCGGTGATCTTGGCGCTGACATCATTGGCGCCGACATAGGCATCGTTCGGTGCGGTAGCTGTCGTGAAGCTGGTGGACTTGCCACTGCCGATGGTGATGGTCGAGCCGTTATCCAGCCTTACCACCAAGTCGGAGCCCACGTTGTTCACGGCCGCGCCGTTCTTGTCGACCAGGGACGCGGTGTAGACGATCTGCCCGCCTTCGCTGACCGAACCGGTGGCCTTGAGTACCACGGTCACGTCGTCGATGGTGTCGTTGATGGTGGTCGTGGCGCCCGCAGGTGTGATGGTCACCCCCTCGAAATTGCCGCCGGTGGTGCCGGTGATCTTGACGGTCTGGGTGCTCTTGTCGATGAACACGTCATCGGTAGGCGCCGGGACGGTCACCGTGCCCATGGTCTCACCTTGCTTGATGGTGATGCTCGAACCGTTGTCGAGCTGGACCAGCATGTCGCTGCCGGCCTTGTTGCTCAAGGTGGCGGTGTAGGTGATCTGGCCGCCTTCGTTGACCGCGGTCGGGGCAGTCAAGGTGACGGTGGTCAGGTCGGTGGAGCCTGGTGTGTCGGTGACGGTGGTGTTCACCGCCGTCGTGCCCGGCACGAGGTTCTCGAAATGCTCGCCACCGGTCACGCCTTTGATGGCGGTGGTGACGGTTTGGTCGCCTTTGTAGACGTCGTTTGGCGCTACGGTGGTGATGGAACCGCTCGACTGATTCACACCGATGGTGATGGTTTTGCCATTGTCCAAGGTGACGGTCAGCGGATTGGTGATGTTGGTCACCGCTGCGCCGTTTTTATCCACAAGGCTGGCGGTGTAGACGATGTTGCCGCCTTCGCCAACGGTGGTGGTGGCGGTCAGAACTACATCCACCTTGTCGATGGTGTCGTTGATCGTGGTGGTTGCGCCGTTGCCTGCCACTTCCAGTTTTTCGAAGTTGCCGCCGGAAGCGTCGGTGATCTTGACGGTCTGAG
>NZ_JALJRP010000057.1:0-16637 GCF_024519715.1 Pseudomonas sp. Pse35
TAAGCGAGGTGCCGAGTGGTGGGGCAAGAGCGTTTTGCTTACTTTTGCGCTTTTCGAAAGTGAGCCGCCGTCAGGGCGGAACCCTAAGTGGCCGTTACCGCAGGAATGGATATGTACACGGTCCAACTGTGTTGACTGTCAGGCCGTCTTCGCAGGCA
This sequence comes from Pseudomonas sp. Pse35, assembly GCF_024519715.1. Taxonomy (NCBI): domain Bacteria; kingdom Pseudomonadati; phylum Pseudomonadota; class Gammaproteobacteria; order Pseudomonadales; family Pseudomonadaceae; genus Pseudomonas; species Pseudomonas sp. Pse35. The sequence goes on from NZ_JALJRP010000057.1 coordinate 159, forward strand.
AGCCAGCTCCCACATTGGATCGCGGGGCATCAGTTATATCTGTGTCGGCTGCCAGGCCGTCACGGGAGCAAGCTCCCTCGCCACAGATTTAGCGTCGTGCCGAAGTTGTGTAGATACCTATGCTGCGATAGCGGCGAATCAGTCAGTATTTTCAGTGGCTGACACACCGCTATCGCAGGCAAGCCAGCTCCCACAATCTGGATCTATGTTCGGCAATGAGATTTAACTGGGTCTGATGCGCTCCGACGGCCTGCGCACTCCCGCCACAATCTTGTCCACCGCCTTGGTCGCCGCCACCATACCGAACGTGGCCGTGACCATCATCACTGCGCCAAACCCTCCGGCGCAGTCCAGCTTCACGCCATCACCGACAAAACTCTTCTGCAAACAGATGCTGCCATCGGGCTTGGGATAGCGCAGTTGCTCGGTGGAAAACACGCACGGCACGCTGTAATGACGGGTCACCGTGCGCGAAAAGCCATAATCGCGGCGCAAGGTAGAGCGTACTTTCGACGCCAGCGGATCATTGAAGGTGCGGTTCAGGTCGCATACCTGGATCAGCGTGGGGTCAATCTGCCCGCCGGCACCGCCAGTAGTGATGATCTGGATCTTGCGACGCTTGCACCAGGCAATCAGCGCCGCCTTGGCGTTGACCGCGTCGATGCAGTCGATCACGCAGTCGATAGTCGGGGTGATGTACTCGGCCATGGTGTCGCGGGTGACGAAGTCTGCCACCGCGTGCACGGTGCACTCAGGATTAATACCGCGCAAACGCTCGGCCATCACTTCGACCTTGGGCTTGCCCACGGTGCTGTCCAAGGCATGCAACTGGCGGTTGCTGTTGCTGACGCAGACATCGTCCAGGTCAAACAGCGAAATCTCGCCCACCCCGCAGCGGGCAATCGCTTCCGCCGCCCAGGAACCCACGCCGCCGACGCCGACAATCGCCACATGGGCCGCTTTCAAGCGCTCCAGGCCCTCAAGCCCGTACAAGCGGGCGACGCCTGCAAACCGCGGATCTTCTGTACTCATCATCATTACCCCAAAAACCGGCGCGCATTATAGGGCTACGGAGCGGCAAGTTTTAAGCTACAAGTTACAAGTGAAGAACTTAGATGGAGTTTCGCAGACTAACGTCCGGCTTTTCTCTGTCTGCTGTACGCTCAGGGAAGCGCCAGTGTAGGATGCGCGCCGTTCGGCGCAGGCCGACACCTCTTTCGTTCCGCACCCTTTGGAACCCGACATAACCATGGCATCGCGTAAATTTGGACTCAACCTGGTGGTGGTGCTGGCAATTGCCGCGCTGTTCACCGGTTTCTGGGCGCTGATCAACCGCCCGGTCACCGCTCCCAACTGGCCCGATCAGATCTCCGGTTTTTCCTACTCGCCGTTCCAGCAAGGCCAGTACCCGCAGAAAGGCCAGTACCCTACCGATGAACAGATGCGTCAGGACCTTGCGATCATGAGCAAGCTGACGGACAACATCCGTACCTACTCGGTGGACGGCCCCCTGGGGGATATACCCAAGCTGGCCGAAGAGTTTGGCCTGCGCGTGACCCTGGGGATCTGGATCAGCCCGGACCTTGAGCGTAACGAGCGGGAGATCCAGCGCGCTATCGAGATCGCCAACACCTCGCGCAGTGTCGTGCGCGTAGTGGTGGGCAACGAAGCGTTGTTCCGTGAAGAAATCACCCCCGACGCCCTGATCGTGCTGCTCGACCGCGTGCGCGCCGCCGTGAAAGTCCCGGTGACCACCTCCGAGCAATGGCACATCTGGGAAAAGAACCCGCAACTGGCCAAGCACGTCGACCTGATCGCCGCGCACATCCTGCCATTCTGGGAGTACATCCCAATGGACAAGGCCGGCCAGTACGTTCTCGACCGCGCCAAGGACCTGAAGAAAGCCTTCCCGAAAAAGCCATTGCTGCTATCGGAAGTGGGCTGGCCGAGCAACGGCCGTATGCGCGGTGGCAATGAGTCGTCGCCGGCCGACCAGGCGATTTACCTGCGTACGCTGGTCAACAAGCTCAACCGCCAGGGTTACAACTACTTTGTGATCGAGGCCTTCGACCAGCCGTGGAAGGTCAGCGACGAAGGGTCGGCGGGTGCGTATTGGGGTGTATTCAATGCCGCGCGCCAGCAGAAATTCAATTTTGACGGCCCGGTGGTGGCGATTCCGCAATGGCGGGTACTGGCCATCGGTTCGGTGGTGCTTGCGCTGCTGTCCCTGACCCTGTTGATGATCGACGGCTCGGCCCTGCGCCAGCGGGGCCGTACCTTCCTGACCTTCATTGCGTTCCTGTGCGGGTCGGTGCTGGTCTGGATCGGCTACGACTACAGCCAGCAATACAGCACCTGGTTCAGCGTGACGGTCGGTGTGTTGCTGGCACTCGGCGCCCTGGGCGTGTTCATTGTGTTGCTGACCGAAGCCCATGAGCTGGCAGAAGCGGTGTGGACCCACAAGCGCCGGCGTGAATTCCTGCCCGTGGAAGGCGACTCGGACTACCGCCCGAAAGTGTCGATCCACGTGCCGTGCTACAACGAGCCACCGGAAATGGTCAAGCAGACCCTCGACGCCCTTGCCGCCCTCGACTATCCGGACTACGAAGTCCTGATCATCGACAACAACACCAAGGACCCGGCGGTGTGGGAGCCGGTGCGCGACTACTGCGAAACCCTCGGCCCGCGCTTCAAGTTCTTCCACGTCGCGCCCCTGGCCGGTTTCAAGGGCGGCGCGCTGAACTACCTGATCCCGCACACCGCCAAGGATGCCGAAGTGATCGCAGTGATCGACTCGGACTACTGCGTATCGCCGAACTGGCTCAAGCACATGGTGCCGCACTTCGCCGACCCGAAAATCGCGGTAGTGCAGTCGCCCCAGGATTACCGCGACCAGAACGAAAGCACCTTCAAGAAGCTCTGCTACGCCGAATACAAAGGCTTCTTCCATATCGGCATGGTCACCCGTAACGACCGTGACGCGATCATCCAGCACGGCACCATGACCATGACCCGCCGCTCGGTGCTCGAAGAGCTGGGCTGGGCCGACTGGTGCATCTGTGAAGACGCCGAACTGGGCCTGCGCGTGTTCGAAAAAGGCTTGTCGGCGGCGTACTACCACGACAGCTACGGCAAGGGCTTGATGCCGGATACCTTTATCGACTTCAAGAAACAGCGTTTCCGCTGGGCCTATGGAGCGATCCAGATCATCAAGCGCCACACCGCCAGCCTGTTGCGCGGTAAAGACACCGAACTGACCCGTGGCCAGCGCTACCACTTCCTTGCGGGCTGGTTGCCGTGGGTGGCCGATGGCATGAACATCTTCTTTACCGTCGGCGCCCTGTTGTGGTCTGCGGCGATGATCATCGTGCCGACTCGGGTCGACCCGCCATTGCTGATTTTCGCGATCCCGCCGTTGGCGTTGTTTGTGTTCAAAGTCGGCAAGATCATCTTCCTCTATCGTCGTGCGGTAGGTGTGAACTTGAAAGATGCGTTCTGCGCGGCACTGGCCGGGTTGGCGCTGTCTCATACCATCGCCAAAGCGGTGTTGTACGGCTTCTTCACCAGCAGCATTCCGTTCTTTCGTACACCGAAAAACGCGGATAACCACGGCTTCTGGGTGGCGATTTCCGAAGCCCGCGAAGAAATGTTCATCATGCTGCTGCTATGGGGCGCGGCGCTGGGGATCTACCTGGTGCAAGGCCTGCCGAGCAATGACATTCGCTTCTGGGTGGTGATGTTGCTGGTGCAGTCGCTGCCGTATGTGGCGGCGCTGATCATGGCGTTCTTGTCGTCGCTGCCCAAACCTTCGACGGCGCCTGAGGCTGCGCCGGCGGCGTAAAAAGTCACGCGATGCACTAAACGGCGGCCCTTGGCCGCCGTTTTGCTATAAGATAACGGCCCTTTTGCGTGCCTTACACCCATCACTGTAGGAGCGAGCTTGCTCGCGAAAATCGTTAACGATAACGCGGGCATCCTGAATGCACGCGGTGCCCTTGAGTTTTTCGCGAGCGAGCTCGCTCCTACAGTTAGAACGTCGCCGCCTCGATTTCCGGAGTTCCCCCCATGACGGCCCATGCCGACCTTTCGCCGACCCTTCAACTTGCCATCGACCTGATCCGTCGCCCGTCGGTCACGCCGATCGATGCCGATTGCCAGAAGCTGATGATGCAGCGCCTGGGCGACGCCGGTTTTGCGCTTGAACCGATGCGCATCGAAGATGTGGACAACTTCTGGGCCACCCACGGCAAGCACGAAGGCCCGGTGCTGTGTTTTGCCGGTCACACCGACGTGGTGCCGACCGGCCCGGTACAGGCCTGGCAGAACGACCCGTTCGATGCGTTGATCGATGACAACGGCATGCTCTGCGGCCGTGGGGCGGCGGACATGAAAGGCAGCCTGGCGGCGATGCTGGTGGCGGCGGAACGTTTCGTCAGCGACTACCCGGACCACAAGGGTTCGGTCGCCTTCCTGATCACCAGCGACGAAGAAGGCCCGGCGCACCACGGCACCAAGGCCGTGATCGAACGCCTGGCCGCACGCAAGGAGCGCCTGGACTGGTGCATCGTCGGCGAACCGTCGAGCACCAGCCTGGTGGGCGACGTGGTCAAGAACGGCCGCCGAGGCTCCCTTGGCGCCACCTTGACCGTGCGCGGTGTACAGGGCCATGTGGCTTACCCGCACCTGGCAAAGAACCCGATCCACCTGGCCGCACCGGCGCTGGCCGAACTCGCTGCCGAGCATTGGGATGACGGCAACGCATTCTTCCCGCCAACCAGCTTCCAGATTTCCAACCTCAACTCCGGTACTGGCGCCACCAACGTGATCCCGGGTGACCTGACGGCGGTGTTCAACTTCCGTTTTTCCACCGAATCCACCGTCGAGGGCCTGCAACAACGCGTCGCGGCCATTCTCGACAAACATGGCCTGGACTGGCACGTGGAGTGGGCGCTGTCGGGCCTGCCGTTCCTCACCGAGCCAGGCGCTCTGTTGGATGCAGTGTCGGCCAGCATCCTGGCGATCACCGGGCGCGAGACCCAGGCGTCCACCAGCGGCGGTACCTCCGATGGGCGCTTTATTGCGACGTTGGGCACCCAGGTAGTCGAACTGGGCCCGGTGAACGCGACGATCCACCAGGTCAACGAACGCATCCTGGCCAGCGACCTCGACGTGCTGACCGAAATCTATTACCAGACCCTGATCAAGTTGCTCGCCTGATGCTTGCCTGCCCCATTTGCAGTGCACCGCTCAATACCGTGGACAATGGCGTGGCGTGCCCGGCCGGGCACCGCTTCGACCGCGCGCGCCAGGGTTATTTGAACCTGTTGCCGGTGCAGCACAAGAACAGCCGCGACCCAGGCGACAACCTGGCCATGGTCGAGGCGCGCCGCGACTTCCTCAACGCTGGCCACTATGCGCCAGTGGCCAAGCGCCTGGCCGAACTGGCCGCCGAGCGTGCACCGCAGCGCTGGGTCGACATTGGGTGTGGCGAGGGTTACTACACCGCGCAAATTGCCCAGGCCCTACCCCACGCCGATGGCTATGCCCTGGATATCTCCAAGGAAGCGGTCAAGCGCGCGTGCAAACGCAACCCGGCGCTGACCTGGTTGATCGCCAGCATGGCCCGCGTGCCATTGGCCGATGCCAGCTGCCAGTTCCTCGCCAGCGTGTTCAGCCCGTTGGACTGGCAAGAGGCCAAGCGCCTGCTCAGTCCCGGCGGTGGTTTGATGAAGGTCGGCCCGACCAGCGGCCACTTGATGGAACTGCGCGAGCGTCTTTACGACGAGGTACGCGAGTACACCGACGACAAACACCTGGCCCTGGTGCCGGACGGTATGAGCCTTGCTCACAGTGAAACCCTGGAATTCACCCTGAGCCTGGCCGAACCCCAGGACCGCGCCAACCTGCTGGCGATGACGCCCCACGGCTGGCGGGCCAGTGCCGAGCGCCGCCACGAGGTGATCGAGGCGGCCGAGCCGCTGCAGGTCACGGTGTCGATGCGTTACGATTATTTCGTGCTTCAATGACTGACGTTCACCCATCCGCGAATGGATTTTCGAATCCCGCAACGAGGAACATCCATGCGCCAACCCGATATTGAGATTTACCTGAAGGACGCCGACGTCGATCACAAGGCCATCGCTGCCTGGCTGGGCGCCGCACTCGGCCCGTGTACCGACTGGGTCCAGAAAGGCCAGACCTACAAGTGCAAGGCCGGCAGCGTGCCGGTGACCTGGCTGCCCAAGGCGGTGGGCAAATGGAACAGCCTGTACCTGGAAAGCGACCAGACCCCGTGGGACGACGACATCGCCTGCGCCCGCGCCGCGTTTGCCGCGCTGAACGTCGAAGTGCGTTGCGCACCGGGCACCTGGGTTGAGGAAGAAGGTGAGGAAAGTGCCGACACCTGGATTCGCATCAGCGAAGACGGTGAAGAGCAGATCACTTGGAAGACCGCCTGAAGATCGTTCCCACGCTCTGCGTGGGAAAGTAGCCTGGGACGCTCTGCGTCCCAAAGCGTGACGCGGAGCGTCACAAGAGGCGTTCCCACGCAGAGCGTGGGAACGATCAAACAAAGTTGTTACAGGCCCACCACATCCTCCGCCTGCAAGCCCTTCTCGCCCGTCACCACGGCGTACTCCACCTGCTGGCCCTCGGCCAACGAACGGTGGCCTTCACCGCGAATGGCGCGGTAGTGCACAAACACATCCTTGCCATCCTCACGCTGGATAAAGCCGTAGCCCTTTGCATCGTTGAACCACTTCACATTGCCGGTTTCGCGCGTTGACATCTGTTCACTCCCACTGGTTTTTTATTGTTGAGTCGCTCGCATTGAACTGCCGAGTATAAGACAGGCTCAAAAACCATCAACTCAACTTTACATCGCTGCTTTTTTGCCGATTTTCGGCGAATACGGCACACTACCCGCCCGAGCGCCTGCTCGGTTTTTTCCACTTGAAGCAGCTCGCCTATGACCCGCTCCCCGTTCCGCCGTCTGGTGTTTGGCACCTTGCGCCGACTGTTGTACCTCTGGGTTCGCTCGGAGACGATCAACCAGTCGTCCCTAACCCTCAACCTGGACCGCAGCCGGCCGGTTTTCTACGTCCTGCAATCACCCTCCCTCACCGAGTTGGCGGTGGTCGATGCCGAGTGCACCAAGGCTGGCCTGCCACGTCCGGTGCTGCCGGTGTCGGTGGGGCCGTTGATGGAGCCTGCGGCGTTCTTCTACCTCACGCCAGACCCGGATTGGCTCGGCCGCCAGGACAAGCGCGGTGCACCGCCGACCCTGACGCGCCTGGTCAACACCCTCACCGAACACGCCGAAGAGAATGCACAAATCATTCCGGTCAGTGTGTTCTGGGGCCAATCCCCCGAAAGCGAGTCCAGCCCGTGGAAGCTGTTGTTCGCCGACAGCTGGGCGGTCACCGGGCGTCTACGCCGGTTGTTGAGCATCCTGATCCTGGGGCGCAAGACCCGCGTGCAATTCTCCGCGCCTATCAACCTGCGTGAATTGATCGAGCACAATAAAGGCCACGAACGCACCGTACGCATGGCCCAGCGCATCTTGCGTGTGCACTTTCGTAACCTGAAGACGGCAGTGATCGGCCCCGACCTGTCCCACCGCCGTAATCTGGTCAAGGGCCTGGTCAATATGCCGCTGGTACGCCAAGCCATTGCGGATGAAGCCGAACGCGAAAAGATCGCCCCGGAAAAAGCCAAGGCCCTGGCCCTGCGCTATGGCAACGAGATTGCCTCGGATTACACCTACACCGCGATCCGCTTCCTGGAAGTGGTATTGAGCTGGTTCTGGAACAAGATCTACGACGGTATCAAGGTCAATAACATCGAGGGCGTGCAGAAGGTGGCCCAAGGCTACGAGGTGATCTACGTGCCTTGCCACCGCAGCCACATCGACTATCTGCTGCTGTCCTACCTGCTGTTCAAGAACGGCCTGACCCCACCGCACATCGCCGCCGGCATCAACCTCAACATGCCGGTGATCGGCAGCCTGCTGCGCCGTGGCGGTGCGTTTTTCATGCGCCGCACCTTCAAGGGCAACCCTTTGTACACTTCGGTGTTCAACGAATACCTGCACACCCTGTTTACCAAGGGTTTCCCGGTGGAATACTTCGTCGAAGGCGGCCGCTCGCGCACCGGGCGCATGCTGCAACCGAAAACCGGCATGCTGGCGATCACCTTGCGCAGCTTCCTGCGTTCCTCGCGCATGCCCATCGTGTTCGTGCCGGTGTATATCGGCTATGAGCGGGTGCTCGAAGGCCGCACTTACCTGGGCGAACTGCGTGGCGCGAGCAAGAAGAAAGAGTCGATCTTCGATATTTTCAAAGTGGTCGGCGCGCTCAAGCAGCGCTTCGGCCAAGTGGCGGTCAACTTCGGTGAGCCGATCAAGCTGGCGGAGTTCCTCGACGCCGAGCAACCGGACTGGCGCGCCCAGGAACTGGGGCCGAACTACAAACCGGCCTGGCTCAACGAAACCACCAATCGCCTCGGCGAACAGGTGGCGCGTCATTTGAACGAAGCCGCTGCGGTGAACCCGGTGAACCTGGTGGCGCTGGCCCTGCTGTCCACCACCCGCCTGGCCCTGGATGAACAGGCCATGGCCCGCCAGCTGGACCTGTACCTGGCGCTGTTGCGTCGTGTGCCCTACTCGCCCCATACCACTTTGCCGGAGGGCGATGGCCTGGCGCTGATCAAGCACGTCAAGGACATGAACCTGTTGTCCGAACAGAGCGACGCCCTGGGCAAAATCGTTTATCTGGATGAGCAGAATGCCGTCCTGATGACCTACTACCGCAACAATGTGCTGCACATCTTCGCCCTGCCAGCGTTGCTGGCGAGCTTCTTCCAGAGCAGTTCGCGCATGACCCGCGAACAGATCCTGCGCTACACCCACGCGCTCTACCCGTACCTGCAATCGGAGCTGTTTATCCGGTGGTCGCTGGAGGACCTGGACAGCGTGGTCGACCAGTGGCTGGACGCGTTTGTCGAACAAGGCCTGCTGCGTTTCGAAAACGCCGTATACCTGCGCCCGGCGCCGAGTTCGCGGCACTTTGTGCTGCTGACGCTGCTGTCCAAGAGCATCGCCCAGACCCTGCAACGTTTCTACATGGCGATCTCGTTACTGCTCAACAGCGGCCAGAACAGCATCAGCGCCGAAGAGCTGGAAGACCTGTGCACGATCATGGCCCAGCGCCTGTCGATCCTGCACGGCCTCAATGCCCCGGAATTCTTCGACAAGAGTCTTTTCCGACATTTTATCCAGACGTTGCTGGAGCAAGATGTGCTGCGCCGCGATGAAGCCGGCAAGCTGGGCTATCACGACCTGCTCGGCGAACTGGCCGAAGGCGCCGCCAAACGCGTACTGCCGGCGGATATTCGCCTGTCGATCCGCCAGGTTGCCTTGCACCGCGTGGACGGCGCAGCCGAGGCTGCGGCCGAACCGGTTGCCGTCAACCCTGAAGCAAAGCGCTAGACTGAGTGAGGCGCCGGGCGGATTCCGGCGCCGTTGAAAAGGAGCCGCACCTTGAAAAAACTCATCCTCCTGGGCCTGACCGCCCTGCTCGGAGCCTGCCACTCGATGACCCCAACCCCGAAGGCCAGCCTCGACGGCGAAGTGTTCTACCTGCAACGCATCGCCCTGCCGCCAGCCGCCACCTTGAGTGTCAGCCTGCAGGACGTGTCCCTGATGGACGCCCCGGCCGTGACCCTCGCCGAACAGAAAGGCCCGGTCAAAGGCCAGGTGCCGCTGCCGTTTCACCTGAGCTATGACCCGGCCCAGGTTAAGCCAGGCCACACATACTCGGTCAGCGCTCGCATCGAGCTGGACGGCAAGCTACTGTTTATCACCACCGAGCGGCACACCGTGCAGCTCAACGGCCAGGACCCACAACCGCTGCGCCTGCGCGTGGATGCGGCTGCACACTGATCATTCCCACTTCATAAGGAAGCGCCCATGCTCCGCAAATCTCTTCGCCTCACCGCCCTGTGTGCTGGCTTGCTATTCGGCGCCAACGCCATGGCCCTGGATCTCGGCAGCCTGTCCCAGGGTGACGCCAGCGGCGGCCTCAAGGATGCCTTGACCCAAGGTGCACAGATTGCTGTGAAACAGCTCGGGACGCCCGGTGGTTTCAGCAACAACCCGGACGTGAAGATCGGCCTGCCGGGCAAACTCGGCAAAGTCGCCGACAAGTTGAAAATGTTCGGCATGGGTGACCAGGTCACGCAGCTGGAAACCAGTATGAACAAAGCAGCAGAAACCGCCGTGACCCAGGCCCAGCCGATCCTGGTCAACGCTGTGAAGAACATGAGCGTGACCGACGCCAAGGGCATTCTCAGCGGTGGCCAGGACTCCGCCACCCAGTACCTGAACAAAAGCAGCCGTGAAGAGATTCGCGCCAAGTTCCTGCCTATCGTCAAGGCCGCCACCGACAAAGTCGGCGTGGCCCAGCAGTACAACGCCCTCGCCGGCAAGGCCGCGGCCTTTGGCGCGGTGGACGCCAAGAGCGCCAACGTTGAGAACTACGTGACCGAGCAGGCCCTGGATGGTTTGTTCAAGATGATTGCGCAGCAGGAAGAAACGATTCGCAAGAATCCAGCGGCTGCGGCTACCAGCTTGGCCAAGAAGGTGTTTGGCGCGCTGTAAAACCTGCCGATCTGCCCTGCCCCCCCCACAAGCGCCTCGTATTCTCGAGGCGTTTGCGCAAAAAAGAGCCTCAAAGTCAGTAATTTATGGCCGCCTTCATGACAATCGTCAGCTCAACGGTTTTTATGTAGCAACACTTCGGAGGGGGCTCGGGATTGCACTCTTCAGGAGGTTTGGGCATGCAATACTCAGGGGGTTTGGGTTTGCATTCCTCAGGAGGCTTGGGTCTGCATTCCTCAGGAGGTTTGGGTCTGAAACTCTCAAGGGGCTTGGGTTTGCAATACCCGGGGCGCTTGGGCTTACAACGTTCAGGAGGGCTGGGTTTACACTTTTCAGGAGGTTTTGGCCTGCTGGGCGGACGCAGAAAAGCCTTCAAACTAGCTATACACATGGCGAACTCCTTAAATTCATTCCAATCACTACTGTTTCTGCCGACGAGCAAGAGCAGTAGGTACCTGCCAACCAGGTAACATTGAGTGGCAATCAATAAGGAAAGGTTCCTAGGCCCGTGTAGTGAGCTTCCTATCTCTCACATAGGAAAATTGCTCATTCTGCCGCATGCCCACGGTGACGGGGCGCGTAATCTCTACGCCCCGACAACCGAGATGACAGCCTGATTATCCAGCGTCCTTTTTGACGCGAAACCACGCGGCATAAAGCGCCGGGAGAAAGAGCAAGGTCAATGCCGTAGCCACGATCAACCCTCCCATGATCGCCACGGCCATCGGCCCGAAGAACACACTGCGCGACAGCGGAATCATCGCCAGCACCGCCGCCAGTGCCGTCAGAACGATCGGGCGAAAGCGTCGGACCGTAGCTTCGATAATCGCCTGCCAAGGTGCCAGGCCGGCCTTGATGTCTTGCTCGATCTGGTCCACCAAAATCACCGAGTTACGCATGATCATTCCCGACAGCGCGATGGTGCCAAGCATGGCGACGAAGCCGAAGGGTTGGTGGAATACCAGCAGGAACAGGGTCACGCCGATCAGCCCCAACGGTGCGGTGAGAAAGACCATCGCCGTGCGCGAAAAGCTGCGCAGTTGCAGCATCAGCAAGGTCAGCACCACCACGATAAACAGCGGTACGCCGGCCTTCACCGAGTTTTGCCCACGCGCTGAATCTTCAACCGTGCCGCCCACTTCCAGCAGGTAGCCGTCCGGCAGTTCGGCACGTACATCGGCGAGCGTCGGCAAGATCTGCTGCACGAGGGTCGCCGGCTGTTCCTTGCCATAGATATCGGCCCGCACAGTCACCGTGGGCAAGCGGTTGCGATGCCAGATGATGCCCTCTTCGAAGCCATATTCGAGGGTGGCAATTTGCGACAGCGCCACGCTTTTACCATTGTCGGTGGGCACGGCAAGGCTCGGCAGGCGCGACAGTTCGCTACGCTCATGCACCGTGCCGCGCAGGAGGATCTCGATCAATTCGTTGTCCTCACGGTACTGGCTGACGCTGGAGCCGGTCAGGGAACTCTGCAGGAATTTCGCCAGGTTGGCAGTGCTCACGCCGAGGGCGCGGGCACGGTCCTGGTCGATATTCAGGTACACGATTTTGCTTGGCTCTTCCCAGTCCAAGTGCACATTGACCACATGGGTATTTTCGCGAACCTTCGCCGCCACTTTGCGCGCCAGCGCGCGCACCTCTTCGATGTGCTCGCCGGTCACGCGAAACTGCACCGGGTAGCCTACGGGTGGGCCGTTCTCCAGCCGTGTGACACGCGAACGCAGGTCGGGAAATTGCTCGTTGAGGGTTTCGATCAGCCAGGTGCGCAGGCTTTCTCGCTCCTCGATGGTGTTAGCCAACACCACAAACTGGGCGAAGCTGGCAGCGGGCAATTGCTGGTCCAGTGGCAGGTAAAACCGCGGCGAACCGGTGCCCGCGTAGGCGACATAGTTGTTGATGCCGGCATGCTCCTTGAGCAACGCCTCCAGGCGTTTGACCTGTTCGGCGGTGTTGCTGAGCGAAGCGCCCTCGGCCAGTTTCAGGTCGACCATCAACTCCAGGCGACCGGAAGCCGGGAAGAACTGTTGCGGCACGAAGCGGAACAGTGCAACCGAGCCGATAAACAGCAGCAAGGTCAGCACGATCACGGTTTTACGCCGTTGCACGCACCACTCCACCAGACGTCTTACACGCTGATAGAAGGGTGTGCCGTAAGGGTCCGGGCCGTCGGTACCGTGTTTGGCGGCGTGAATCTTCGCCAGGTCGGGCAGGAGTTTTTCCCCCAGGTACGGCACAAACACCACGGCTGCCACCCAGGAGGCCAGCAGTGCGATGGTCACCACCTGGAAGATCGAGCGGGTGTATTCCCCGGTGCTCGATTGCGCGGTGGCAATTGGCAAGAAGCCCGCCGCCGTGATCAGGGTGCCGGTGAGCATCGGGAACGCGGTACTGGTCCAGGCGAAACTCGCAGCCTTGAGCCGGTCGTAGCCCTGCTCCATTTTGATCGCCATCATTTCCACGGCGATGATCGCGTCATCTACCAACAAGCCCAGGGCCAGGACCAAGGCGCCAAGGGAAATCTTGTGCAGGCCGATGCCCAGGTAATACATGCTGGCAAAGGTCATCGCCAGTACCAGCGGAATCGTCAGGGCAACGACCATGCCGGTGCGCACACCGAGGGAGAAAAAGCTCACCAGCAAAACAATCGCCAACGCTTCAGCCAGTACCTGGACAAACTCGCCGACGCTGGTCTTTACCGCTGCTGGTTGGTCCGACACTTTGCGCAGCTCCATCCCTGCCGGAAGGTTCTTTTGCAGGCGGGCGAATTGCGCTTCAAGGGCCTTGCCCAATACGAGGATGTCGCCACCGTCGCGCATGGCCACGGCCAGGCCGATGGCATCTGCGCCCATGTAGCGCATGCGCGGTGCCGGTGGGTCGTTGAAACCTCGATGGATGTCAGCCACGTCACCGATGCGGAAAGTGCGATCCCCCACGCGTATCGGAAAGTTGCGGATCTCTTCCACCGTCTTGAAGTTGCCAGAAACGCGAAGTTGCACGCGCTCGGTAGGGGTTTCAAAGAAGCCGGCGGTGGACACCGCATTTTGTTCCTGCAACGCCTGCTGTACCGCAGCCAAAGGCAAGCCGAGGGTAGCGAGCTTGAGGTTGGACAGCTCGATCCAGATCTTCTCGTCCTGCAAGCCGAGCAACTCGACCTTGCCCACATCCGGGACACGTTGCAGCTGGATCTGGATGCGATCGGCGTAGTCCTTGAGCACGGCATAGTCGAATCCGTCGCCGGTCAGGGCGTAGATATTGCCGAACGTGGTGCCGAACTCATCGTTGAAAAACGGCCCCTGGATATCCGGCGGCAAGGTGTGGCGGATGTCGCTGATTTTCTTGCGCACCTGATACCACAGCTCGGGAATCTGCGCCGAACGCATCGAATCACGGGCAATAAAGGTGACCTGGGATTCACCTGGGCGGGAGAACGACACGATGCGTTCGTACTCACCAGTCTCCATGAGTTTTTTCTCGATTCGCTCGGTGACCTGGCGCGATACCTCCTGGGCCGTGGCCCCGGGCCAGTTGGTCTTGATCACCATGGCCTTGAAGGTAAAGGGCGGGTCTTCGCTTTGCCCCAGCTTGGTGTAGGACAAGGTGCCAACCACGGCCAGCAGGATCATCAGGAACAGTACGATCTGGCGATTACGCAACGCCCACTCGGAAAGATTGAAACCCATGGGGACTACTCCTTGGCCGCCAGATTAACCACACGGTTGGAGCGATCCACCGGGCGCACTAATTGGCCTTCATGGAGTACATGCACGCCTGCGGCAACCACCCAATCGGTGGCGGCCAATCCTTCCAGTATCGGTACGGTGTTCTCGCCAAAGGCACCAATGCGCACGGGAGTGCGTTCAAGGGTGTTGTCCGGTTGTACACGCCAGACGTAGGACGCGCCGTTTTCGGCACTCAGGGCAGACAAGGGTACCGACAGCGCAATGACATCGTCGGCCTGGATGAAAACCCGCGCACTTTGACCCAGTTCGGCGGGCACTTTGCCGCCAGTGAAGGCCACACGCGCGGCGAAAGTGCGGGATTTGGGATCGGCCGCGGGAGACAGCTCACGAATGCGCCCGGCAAAGCGTTGCTCTGGCTGGCTCCATAACTCCACCGACACTGGCTGGCCGACCTTGAAGCGGCCAAAGCCCTGTTCAGGCAGGCTGATCAACACTTCACGCTCGCCATCGGTGGCCAGGGTGAACACGGTCTGGCCAGCGGAAACCACTTGCCCCACTTCGACCGCACGCTTGGCGACCACCCCGTCTTGAGGCGCACGCAGCACGGCGTAGCCGGCCTGGTTGCTCGACACATCGAACTCGGCCTTGATCTGCTTGAGGCGTGCTTCACCGGCTCGATAGAGGTTTTCGGAATTGTCGTACTGCGACCGACTGACCATCTGCCGGTCCATCAAGGTCTTGTAGCGATCTCGCTCCGCACGCACCAGGCTGAGATTGGCCTCTGCAGCGGCTACTTGAGCGCGGGTCGCTTCCAGTTGCAGGCGCACGTCCTGGGGGTCGAGTTCGGCCAGCGGCTGGTTGGCCTTGACCCGCTCGCCCTCCTCCACCAGGCGCTTGCTGACTTTACCGCCGATACGAAAGGCCAGGTCCGGCTCATAACGGGCACGCACCTCACCGGGGTAGCTGTCCATCGCCTGTGCCGAAGGCTGCGGTTGCACCACCATGGCCGGACGTACGGTGGTCTGGGCCGCTTCTTCATGGCCGCACGCGGCCAACAGGAAGACCAGGCTGACAGGCAAAGCAAGGGGCAGGAAAGCGCTGCGCATGCTGAAGGACCTTTCGCAAATAGAGCTTGGAATAATTATACTGGCCGGTATGTTATTAATACCAAACTCACCAGTCCAGTATTAAAGGTGAAAATGTCCGACAATCCTCTGAATACCGCAAGCCCCGGGCGTCCCAAGGACATGGCAAAACGCCAGGCAATCCTCGAATCGGCGAAATCGCTGTTCCTGGACAAGGGTTATGCGAACACCAGCATGGACGCCGTTGCCCTGGCGGCCGGCGTATCGAAGCTCACGGTCTACAGTCACTTCACCGACAAGGAGACGCTGTTCACCGCTGCGGTGGTGGCCAAATGTGAAGAGCAGTTGCCGGTGATGTACTTCGAGCTTCCTGAAGGCATGCCCGTCGAGACGGTGTTGCTCAACATCGCACGCGGCTTTCATCGGCTGATCAACAGCGAGGAGTCGGTAAACCTGCATCGCCTGATGATGACCACCGGCAATCAGGACGTGAAACTCTCCCAGATCTTCTTCAACGCCGGCCCCATGCGCATGCTGCAAGGCATGGAGCGCCTGCTCGGCAAGATTCACCAGGGCGGCGCCCTGAGCATCGACACACCGTTCAAAGCCGCGGAGCACTTCTTTTGCCTGCTCAAGGGCACGGCGAACTTCCGCTTGTTGTATGGCTGCGGCGGACAATTGAGCGCGCAAGAAGCCGAAGAGCATGTGCAGGACGTGGTGAAGTTGTTTATGCGGGCCTATCGCAGCACGGGGCTCGACAGCACTGCATAGGCGGTAGCAACCGACGGTAACCACGATGCGAAGCGAGTCGCTCTTGATCTGCTCTTGATCTGCTTTTGATTTTGATCTTAAGCGCCCCGTCAAACCACGCTGGCCGGAATTCGACAGGGATTTGGGGGGTAAACCGGCAGGGATGCCGGTTTAGCCGCCCCGCGCCATGGATGGCGCGTGGCGGCGGCCCCCCAAATCACTGGCGGATTACGGGCACACCGAGCCTAAGCGAGGTGCCGAGTGGTGGGGCAAGAGCGTTTTGCTTACTTTTGTCTGGGCCGGC
>NZ_JALJRP010000058.1:0-10124 GCF_024519715.1 Pseudomonas sp. Pse35
CTGTAGGAGCGAGCTTGCTCGCGAAAAACGTCAACGATAACGCGTGCTTCCTGAATGAACGCGGCGCCTGTGAGTTTTTCGCGAGCAAGCTCGCTCCTACAGAAGACATTCACCTGCGCTGCTGCCTTGCGTGGCTTGCCGGTACTGCCTAGGGGTGAACCCGGTTGAAGATTTGAACTGCCGGGTAAACGCGCTGTGATCGGTGTACCCGCATTGCAGCGCAACCTCGGTAATCGGCAGCTCGGTATGCAACAACCGCCGGGCATGTTCCAGCCGGACTTTCTGGATCATTTGCCGAGGCGTGAGGTGAAACACGCGCTTGCAGTAGCGCTCCAGTTGCGCCACGGAAATCCCGGCGATTCGGGTCAATTCCCCCAGGGTGACACGTCGGTTGAAATGGCTGCGGATGTGTTCGTCCACCGCCGCCAGACGCTGATAGGCCGGGTGGGTTTCACTGGCTGATTGCAGATCTACCGAGATCCCGGCCAGGCCGATGATCGCAC
Organism: Pseudomonas sp. Pse35; assembly: GCF_024519715.1. NCBI lineage: Bacteria > Pseudomonadati > Pseudomonadota > Gammaproteobacteria > Pseudomonadales > Pseudomonadaceae > Pseudomonas > Pseudomonas sp. Pse35. The sequence continues at coordinate 504 of NZ_JALJRP010000058.1, forward strand.
CGAGCTGGTTGTACAGCGGCCACTTGTGGGTCAGGCACCAGCCCGGTTCGCGGGTGCCGTAGAGGTGCAGTTCGAGTTGATCCTCCAGTACCAGGCCTTGCTTCAGCACGCGCCGGTCCTGCTCGGTATAGCCGGGGCCCAATTGCGAGGGAAACACTTCGGCGCTGGTCTTGCCCAGCAGCGGTTGCAGGTGTTTGAGGCCGCAGCGTTGCACCAGGGTGCGGTTGGCGAGCACGTAGCGAGCGTCGATGTCCTTGATGAAAATCGCAGCATTGGGCAGTACATCAAGCATCGGCAGCAACTGCTCTACCCCGCTTAATAGCTGCTCGATGCTGTGGGGTCGGCTGCCTTGGAAAAGGCTCGCGAACGCGCTTTGCAACATGACTTTCTCAGCCCCTTTATTCGTCGACAGCCAGCAGATTGAGGCATGGGGCGAGCGCTGTCGAGCGCGGCAAATTGTGCTGAATTCGTCATCCATCCCTGCGCAAAACATCAATCGTCAGCCTGCCTGATGGGTTCAGGATAGCGCCACTGCATGCCTATCCAATAACTCACAAGAAGGCGCCGCTATGTCAGGCCAAGGCAAGTTCAAGAAACAGCTGTCACTGATGGACCTCACCTTTATCGGGTTGGGAGCCATCTTCGGATCGGGTTGGTTGTTCGCCGCCAGTCACGTGTCTGCCATCGCAGGCCCGGCGGGGATTTTTTCCTGGCTGCTGGGCGGTTTCGCCGTGCTGTTGCTGGGCATTGTCTACTGCGAACTGGGCGCCGCCCTACCCCGCGCTGGCGGCGTGGTGCGCTACCCGGTGTATTCCCATGGCCCGCTGCTGGGCTACCTGATGGGCTTTATCACGCTGATCGCGTTTTCCAGCCTGGTGGCGATTGAAGTGGTCGCCTCGCGTCAATATGCGGCAGCCTGGTTTCCAGAGCTGACCAAGGCCGGCTCCAGCGACCCCACCACCCTGGGCTGGCTGGTGCAATTTGCCTTGCTGTGCCTGTTCTTTGTGCTCAATTACCGCAGCGTGAAGACCTTTGCCATCGCCAATAACTTGGTGAGCGTATTCAAGTTCATCGTGCCGTTGCTGGTGATCGGCGTGCTGTTCACCTTCTTCAAGCCGGAGAACTTCCAGGTGCATGGCTTTGCACCGTTCGGCTTGTCGGGCATCGAGATGGCCGTGTCGGCAGGCGGGGTGATCTTTGCCTACCTGGGCCTGACGCCGATCATTTCGGTGGCCAGCGAAGTGAAAAACCCACAGCGCACCATCCCCATCGCCTTGATCCTCTCGGTATTGTTGTCTACGGCCATCTATGTGCTGCTGCAAACCGCGTTCCTCGGCGGCGTGCCTACCGAAATGCTCGCCAATGGCTGGGCCGGCATCAGCAAGGAACTGGCCCTGCCCTATCGCGATATCGCCCTGGCGCTGGGCGTGGGCTGGCTGGCCTACCTGGTGGTGGCCGATGCAGTGATCTCCCCCAGCGGCTGCGGCAACATCTACATGAACGCCACCCCGCGCGTGGTGTATGGATGGGCGCAGACCGGCACCTTTTTCAAGATCTTCACGCGCATCGATGAGAAGTCCGGCATCCCGCGCCCGGCGCTGTGGCTGACCTTTGGCCTGTCGGTGTTCTGGACCTTGCCGTTCCCGTCCTGGGAAGCGCTGATTAACGTGGTGTCTGCCGCCCTGATCCTCAGTTATGCCGTGGCCCCGGTGACAGTCGCCGCCCTGCGCCGCAATGCACCCGACATGGCGCGCCCGTTTCGGGTCAAGGGCATGGCGGTGCTGGGCCCGCTGTCATTCATCATCGCTGCGTTGATCGTCTACTGGTCGGGCTGGAGCACGGTGTCGTGGCTATTGGGCCTGCAAATCCTGATGTTTGTGGTGTACCTGCTGTGCGCGCGCTGGGTGCCGACCGCGCACCTGAACCTCAAGCAACAAGTACGCTCCTCGGCCTGGCTGATCGGCTTCTACGCCGTGACCATCCTGCTCTCCAAGCTCGGCAGCTTTGGCGGTATCGGTGTGATCAGCCACCCGTTTGACACCCTGGTGGTGGCGGCCTGCGCCCTGGGCATTTACTACTGGGGCGCCGCCACCGGCGTACCCGCCCACTTGGTACGCCTGGAGCAGGAAGAGGACGAAAGCGAAGCCGTCAGCGACGCGCACTACAGCGCCCCACTCTCCCCGACTACCCACTGATGGAGCGCCTTATGAAACGGCTGCATGTGATTGACTCACACACCGGCGGTGAACCTACACGCTTGGTCATGAGCGGCTTTCCCGAACTGGTCGGTGCCTCGATCGCCGAGCAACTGGAGCACCTGCGCACCCACCACGATCAATGGCGCCGCGCCTGCCTGCTGGAGCCCCGAGGTAATGATGTATTGGTGGGCGCGCTGTACTGCGCGCCGGTTACGCCGGGGGCGACCTGCGGGGTGATCTTCTTCAACAACGCCGGCTACCTCGGCATGTGCGGCCACGGCACCATCGGCCTGGTTGCCTCGCTGCACCACCTGGGGCTGATCCAACCGGGCGTGCACAGCCTTGACACGCCGGTCGGCCCGGTCGCGGCCACCTTGCACGACGACGGCAGCGTGACCCTGCGCAATGTACCCGCTTACCGCTACCGCAAGCAGGTGCCGGTTGATGTGCCTGGGCATGGCGTGGTGCTGGGCGACATCGCCTGGGGCGGCAACTGGTTCTTCCTGGTGTCGGACCACGGCCTTGAGTTGCAGATGGATAACGTGGAGGCCCTGACCGACTACACCTGGGCCATGCTCAAAGCCCTCGAAGCCCAAGGCATCCGTGGCGCAGACGGTGCGCTGATCGACCATATCGAACTGTTCGCCGACGACGCCCACGCCGACAGCCGCAACTTCGTAATGTGCCCCGGCAAAGCCTATGACCGCTCCCCCTGCGGCACCGGCACCAGCGCCAAGCTCGCCTGCCTGGCCGCCGACGCAAAACTGGCCGCAGGAGAACCCTGGGTACAAGCCAGCATCACCGGCAGCCAGTTCCTGGGCCGCTATGAATGGGACGGCGAACGCGTACGCCCATTCATCACCGGCCGCGCCTACATGACCGCCGACAGCACCTTGCTGATCGACGAACAAGACCCGTTTGCCTGGGGCATCTGAGCCCATTATTCATTCAACTGAAACCGGAGTTAGCACCATGAGCGACAACATCTTCACCGGCTGCATGCCCGCCCTGATGACCCCTTGCACCGCCGAGCGCCAACCGGACTTCGACGCACTGGTGGCCAAGGGCCGCGAGCTGATCGACATCGGCATGAGTGCCGTGGTGTATTGCGGTTCCATGGGCGACTGGCCGCTGCTCACCGAGGCCCAGCGCCAGGAAGGCGTGGCGCGCCTGGTGGCTGCGGGTGTGCCGACCATCGTCGGTACGGGGGCGGTGAACAGCCGTGAAGCCGTATCCCACGCAGCCCATGCCGCCAAAGTCGGCGCCGATGGTTTGATGGTGATTCCCCGCGTGCTGTCCCGAGGGGCTTCGGCCACTGCGCAAAAGGCCCACTTTGCAGCGATCCTCAACGCCGCTCCCAACCTGCCGGCGGTGATCTACAACAGCCCCTACTACGGTTTCGCCACCCGCGCTGATTTGTTCTTCGAACTGCGCCGCGAGCACCCGAACCTGATCGGCTTCAAGGAGTTCGGCGGCGCCGCCGACCTGCGCTACGCTGCCGAAAACATCACCTCCCAGGATGATGATGTGACCCTGATGGTCGGCGTCGACACCCAGGTGGTACACGGCTTCGTCAACTGCAACGCCACCGGCGCTATCACCGGCATCGGCAATGCACTGCCGCGCGAGGTGCTGCAACTGGTGGCGCTGAGCAAAAAAGCCGCCAAGGGCGATGCCAAGGCGCGTCGCCAGGCCCGCGAGCTGGAAGCTGCACTGGCGGTGTTGTCCTCGTTCGACGAGGGCTGCGACCTGGTGCTGTATTACAAGCATTTGATGGTGCTCAACGGCGACCAGGGTTACGCCCTGCACTTCAACGAAACCGACGAGCTCAGCGCTGCCCAGCGCCGGTATGCCGAGCAGCAGTACGCGCTGTTCCGCCAGTGGTATGCCAACTGGTCGGCCGAACAGAACATCGTTTGATTTTCTGTAGGAGCGAGCTTGCTGTGGCGAGGGAGCTTGCTCCCGCTGACTGCGCAGCAGTCTCCGGCGTTTATTGGGGGCGCTTCGCACCCCAGCGCAAGCAAGCTTGCTCGCCACATAAGCTCGCTCCTACAACACCTCTTTTGTTTACCAGGATTTCACCATGACTCTGACAGGCAAGATGCTGATCGGTCAGCAATCGGTTTGCGGCCATCGCGATGCGATCCGGGCGATCAACCCCGCTACCAACACCCCACTGGAACCCGCCTACGCTTGCGGGGATGAGCAGCACGTCGACCAGGCCTGCGCACTGGCGTGGGCCGCGTTCGACGCTTACCGCGAAACCACCTTGGCAGATCGCGCCGCGTTGCTTGAAACCATCGCCAGCCACATCGAAGCCTTGGGCGATGAGTTGATCGAACGCGCCTGCGCCGAAACCGGCTTGCCTCGCGCACGCATTGAAGGTGAACGCGGCCGTACCTGCGGGCAACTGCGCGCTTTTGCCCGCACCGTGCGCCTGGGCGAATGGCTCGACGTGCGCGTCGATACCGCACAGCCCCAGCGCCAACCCCTGCCCCGTGCCGACCTGCGCCAGCGCCATATCGCCCTGGGCCCGGTAGCCGTGTTCGGTGCCAGCAACTTCCCCCTGGCCTTCTCCGTGGCGGGCGGCGATACCGCATCGGCCCTTGCCGCCGGTTGCCCGGTGATCGTCAAGGCGCATAACGCGCACCCCGGCACCAGCGAGCTGGTGGGCCGCGCCATCGCCCGGGCGGTCAAAGATTGTGGCTTGCCGGAGGGTGTGTTTTCACTGCTCTATGGTGCGGGTAACGAGATGGGTATCGCATTGGTGCGCGACCCGCGCATCCGGGCTGTGGGCTTCACGGGGTCGCGCAGTGGCGGTATTGCCCTGTGCCAAGCGGCGCAGGCACGCCCGGAGCCGATCCCGGTGTACGCGGAAATGAGCTCGATCAACCCGGTGTACCTGTTTCCTGCTGCGCTTGAAGCTCGGAGCGAAGCCTTGGCCGAAGGATTCGTCGCGTCGCTGACCCAAGGCGCCGGCCAGTTCTGTACCAACCCTGGCCTGATGATTGCCCTGCAAGGCGCCGCTCTGGACCGTTTTATTCAGTCTGCCAGTGAGCGGCTCTCGCGTTGCCCGTCCCAGACCATGCTCACACCGGGTATTTTCAGCGCCTACGAAACCGGCCTGAAGCCCCTGGCCCAGCACGCTCACATCGCCGCCAAGGGCTTGCCAGCGACCGGGCCGAACCAGGGCCAGGCCCATCTGTTCGTGACCCCGGCCGAGGCGTTCCTGAACAATGAACACCTGCAAGCCGAAGTATTCGGCGCCGCCTCGCTGGTGGTGCAGTGCCGTGATGTCGAGCAAATGCGCCAGGTGTCCGAACACCTGGAAGGCCAACTCACCGCAACCCTGCACATGGATGACCATGACTTGCCACAGGCGCGGGCATTGCTGCCGGTGCTGGAGCGCAAGGCTGGGCGCCTGCTGGTGAACGGCTGGCCGACTGGCGTAGAAGTGTGCGACGCCATGGTGCATGGCGGGCCCTTTCCGGCGACTTCGGATGCGCGCAGTACGTCGGTGGGCACGGCGGCGATTCTGCGGTTCCTGCGCCCGGTGTGTTACCAGGACTTCCCGGACACCTTGCTTCCCACCGCGCTGCAGCACGACAACCCGCTGCGGTTGCGGCGCCTGCTCGACGGCCAGCGAGAAGCATAATCATGGCCGATCCCAAGCAAGCAGACATCGTAGTAGTCGGCGCCGGCATTATCGGCGTCGCCTGCGCCTTGCAGCTGGCACGCCAAGGCCGCCAAGTCGTCGTGCTCGACCCGCAGGCACCCGGCATGGGTGCCTCCTACGGCAACGCCGGCCACCTGGCGACGGAACAGGTGTTTCCCATCGCCGACCTGTCGATCCTCAAGCGCTTGCCCGCCATGCTCCTGGACCCCATGGGCCCGCTGCGCCTGGACTGGACCTATCTGCCCCGCGCCCTGCCCTGGTTTATCCGCCTGTTGCTCAACCTGCGGCCAGCGCGTTACCAGCGCACCGTGGCAGGCCTTCGCGCGCTGAACGAAGGCAGCCTGGGCGCGTGGCAACGCTTGCTGCAATCGATGGGTCAAACGCAATTGCTGCGTGAAGACGGTTCGCTATTGGTGTTTGAGCGCGCCGAATCCCGCGCAGCGCTGGATGCAGTGCAGCAACGCATGCGGCAGCAAGGCGTCGCCGTGGACTTCTGGAGCGGCGATGCGGTGCGCAAGGCTGCGCCGCAACTGAGCGACGCCATACAAGGCGGTTTGTTCTTTCCCGCTACCGGACATTTTCTGGACCCGTACACGGTGGTTGGCGAACTGGTGAACGCGGCCAAGGCTGAGGGGGTGCAATTTCTTCAGCAGCGCGTTCTGGACGGACGCCTGGAGGGTAGTGGCGTTTCCCTGATGACCGACCAAGGCGTACTGACAGCGCAGCAAGTGCTGATTGCCTGCGGCGCCCACTCGGCCAAACTCACCGCAGCTCTCACCGGCAAACAAGTGCCGCTGGACACCGAACGCGGTTACCACCTGATGCTGCCCCACGAACAACAGCGCCTGCCCTTCGCGGTCACTTCACTGGAGCGCAAATTCATCATGACGCCCATGACCGGTGGCCTGCGCCTGGCCGGCACGGTCGAATTCGCCGGCCTCGACCGCCCGGCCAATATGCAACGGGCCTGGCAGTTGCACCGGTTGAGCAAAGGGTTGTTCCGACACGAACTGAGCGACAGCGAAGCCACGCCCTGGATGGGGTTTCGCCCTTCCCTGCCCGACTCGCTGCCGATCATTGACCGGGTGTGCGAGGGCAAAGTGCTGCTTGCATTTGGTCACCAGCACCTGGGGCTGACACAAGCGGCGGTGACGGCCGAGCGGGTTGGGCCACTTGCTGCGGGTGAGCGGGTGCCAGAACTACAGCCTTATCGGCTAGATCGTTTCTAAACCTTACCGTGGTAAGCGCGAAGTGCTGAATAACGCATCAGCCGTTTCTTGGATTTCATCGCGCATCCATAGCTTGTTCAACCAACCGACAGGGATAGCCTGGACGCCGTAATACGCCCCCGCCAGTTGCCCAACGATTGCGGCAGTAGTGTCTGCGTCATCCCCAAGGTTGGCGGCAGCGAGTATCGCTTCAGCAAAATTTGAGGTCTGATCGAAACACCAGAATGCGGCCTCCAGCGAAGCCACCGCATAACCTGAGCCAACGATTTGAGCAGAGGTTTTATCGCGATAGTCGCCAGAGGCGATAGCCTTGACCTTAGGAACCGACAGCGCGGTGTGGGAAAAACTCAGCACCTGTTTCTTTGGCACGCCGCTCAGGGCATTGCTGATAGCCTCGGCCAGCAGCAGGCAGCACTCGATAGCCTCATGCGCGGCATGCGTAGTTCGCGAGCTTTGCTCGGCAAACAGGTGGATGTCCGCCCTATCTGGAAAGTAAAACAACACGACAGGTGCGAGACGCATCATTGAACCATTGCCGGCCGAATACGGATGTGTTGAGCCCGCAAAAGCGTTGCCACTTTGCTGAAATTGCTCCAGCGCTTCGCGAACTGTCATGCCGATATCAAAGCACTCTCCGGTAGAACTCAAGTAACCCCACTTCCACCAATTCAGATAACGTCCCATCTGGTCCATCGCGTCAAAACCGCCTTTGCGCAACAGGCTTTCGGCCAGACACAGAGCCATGGAGGTATCGTCAGTCCATTGGCCAGGCTTGAGGCTAAATGGTCCGCCGCCTAGCATATCCGTCACGGGAGAAAAGCTGCCGCGGGGCATGAATTCAACCGTCGTCCCTACCGCATCGCCACACGCCAGCCCAAGTAGGCTGCCGCGATAACGATCCAAAAGCGTGATATCCATTGCCACTCCTTTTGAAAATCTTTCTAAGCCCGCCAGGCTACTTGACCAACCGCTTCTCCTTGGAGGGGCGATAGCCGAAATACGCGCTGTAGCATTTGCTGAAATGGCTCGGCGAGACAAACCCGCACGCCACCAGCACATCCACCTGTGACAACTCGGTGTGCTGCAACAGGCGTCGCGCTTCAGTGACGCGCAGTTCCATGTAGTAGCGTTGCGGCGTGGTGCCCAGCTGTTCTTTGAACAGACGCTCCAGCTGACGGCGGGAACGGCCGGCGTAAACGGCGAGTTGATCGAGCTCCAGGGGTTCTTCGAGGTTGGCGTCCATCAGCTTCACTACCTCGCGCAACGGCGCGCTGACACACATATTTTCAGTGGGTTTGATACGGCGGTAGCGCGACTCTTCGAACGCCAGAATATCTTCGATGCCTTCGACCAAGGCTTTGCCATGCAGGCTCTTGATCCAGTCCAGGGCCATATGGAAAGCCCCCGAGGGGCTGGACGCGGTGAGGCGGTCGCGGTCGATCACATAGGGTTCGCTGGTGACCTGCGCCGCCTTGGACACTTCGGCCAGTGCCGGGCGATGTTCGGGATGGATGGCGCAGCGGTAACCCTGCAACAGCCCCGCACGCCCGAGGAACCACGAGCCGTTCCACAAACCGGCGAGGCGCACGCCCGCTTCACCCGCACTGCGCAGCCATTGGATAAATGGCTCGCTGGCCTTGAGTTCGGTGCGAAAACCACCGCAGATCACCAACAGGTCCAAGTCCTGCAAGCTCGCCAGCATCAGGTTCGCATCCGGGCGAATGATCAGGCCCAAGTCGCTGATGACTTCGCCCTCGCCCCACCCGAAAGTGCGCGTAGCGAACAGATCAGGGCGCAACAGGTTGGCGGTCACCAGCGTGTCGAGGGTCTGGGTAAAGGCCGGCAAGGAGAAGTGTTCGAGCAGCAAAAAACCGACACGGGTGACCGACGTCGATTGCTGGGGATTATCACTGAGGTAGCGCAGGTTCTTGCCTTGCATGCCACCGCTGAACTGGCGTCTTTCCATCGAGGGTCGGCCCACGCTTATTGTTGTGCAGTGGGGGCTATCTTAGGGGCAAATGCAGTGCCTGTCTCAGGTGACGCTCGAGGCTGGCAGCGGCCATTGCACTGATCTTGATAAAAACTGTTCGCTTGAAAAGCCACGGCCCAGGCGCTGCGCGGTGATCTGATACGGTTTTTTCTTTTCGATCTGCGCCTGTATTGAAAACCGCTTGAGGCGGACAATAGCCCCATCCCGACACTCCTGTCGTCCCCTTCCCCTCGGAGGCCTTATGACCAAGATGGCAATTTTCCTGTTCGGCTTTTTGGTATTGACCATTGGCATCGGCATGTTGGCGACCATCTCGCCGGTCTAATCCCGCCTCGTGGCGAGGGAGCTTGCTCCCGTGACGGCCTGCCAACCGACGGTGATCTACCTGACGCCCCGAGACCTAAATGTGGGAGCTGGCTTGCCTGCGAAGACGGCCTGACGATCAACTCAGTTGGACCGTGTACATATCCATTCCTGCGGTAGCGGCCACTTAGGGTTCCGCTTTTACAGCGGCTCACTTTTGAAAAG
>NZ_JALJRP010000059.1:0-9775 GCF_024519715.1 Pseudomonas sp. Pse35
GCGGCTGGTTTGGAAGCAGCGGTTTTAGCGGCTGGCTTGGCGGCTGGTTTGGAAGCAGCGGTTTTAGCGGCTGGTTTGGCAGCAGTTTTAGCGGCTGGCTTCGCGGCTACTTTTGCAGGCGTACGAGCACCCAGTGCCTTAGCTACGGCTTCCTTCACACGGCCAACGCCTTGGGCCAATTTCAGGCTTTCTTGAGCGTCTTTTTTGAGTTGGGAAATGTAGCTGCGGGTTTCGGCTTGGCGATCCTTGAGAGCATCCAGCAGCTCTTCAAGTTCTTTGACCGCGCCTTTGGCTTTGGCTTGCGCCTTGGACTTGCCGGCAGTGGCGGCGTCTTGCAGTTTGGTGCGGGACTTGTGCAGTTTTTCTTGCGCTTTACCGCGTTGCTTTTCCAGTTTGGCGAGCAGTTTTTCTGCATCAGCCAAGGCTTGGGAGCACGCGCTTTCCAGATGTTCGAGCAGGCTGCCCGAAAGTTGTTGGAGCAAGTGCAACGGGGTATTTACAGGCTTCTGTTTGGCCGACATGGTTTACCTCCTGGCTGACGTGGGTGCGGCTCATACTAGCCCTCTGCTCTTACCGCCGCTAGGGCATGTTGACAGTATCGTTTGCGTTGCGTTGCAACGTGCGAAAATTCTTATCGATATAACGGAAAACCACGTCACTTTTTACGCAGCCGCACTGGCATAATCCGTCGCACTTTCGCCGGGAGAATGCCCATGTCGCGTTACCTTTTTCTAGTGTTCGGCTTGGCGATCTGCGTGGCCGATGCAAGCGAGCAACCCTCTTCAAACACCACCGCCGCAACCCCACACGATCTTGCCTATAGCCTGGGCGCAAGCCTTGGCGAACGGTTGCGCCAGGAAGTCCCCGACCTGCAGATACAGGCTCTGCTCGACGGACTCAAGCAAGCCTACCAGGGCAAACCACTGGCGCTGGATAACGCGCGCATCGAACAGATCCTCGCACAGCACGAAGCGCAGAACGCCGCCGACGCCCAACGACCTCAAAGCGAAAAAGCACTCGCTGCCGAGCAGCAATTTCTCTCAAAGGAAAAAGCCACCGTCGGGGTTCGTCAGTTGGCCGATGGGATCCTGCTCACCGAGCTGGTAGCGGGCACTGGCGACAAGCCGTTGGCCAGCGATGAAGTGCAGGTTAAATACGTGGGCCGACTGCCTGATGGAACTGTCTTCGACAAAAGTACGCAACCGCAATGGTTTCGCCTCAACAGCGTGATCAGCGGTTGGAGCAGTGCATTGCAACAGATGCCGGTGGGTGCGAAATGGCGTCTGGTGATTCCTTCAGCCCAGGCCTATGGCGCAGACGGCGCAGGTGAGTTGATCCCCCCCTATACGCCGCTGGTGTTCGAGATCGAACTACTCGGCACTCGCCACTGACCCATAAAAAAACGGTGCGACATGCGCACCGTTTTGTATCTCCCCGCCGAGGGTCAGGCCTGGACAGCAGCCTTTTGTTTGTGGGCCGTGTGCAACACTTCGATCAGGCAATCTTCCAGCTCGAAACGCTCATGGAGCAGACCGCCGAGCTCCTTGAATTTTTCAGCAACACACTTGCCTTCATCACACAGATCATTGAAGGCCAGCAGCTTCTCGGTGATCACATCAATGCGCGGGTAAAGGGTTTCGGCCAATTCCAATCCGCGCTTGTCATTGAAGGCTTTCGCTTCGCCGGTCAGCTGCTCATAAACCTCAAAATGACCCGCAGACACGTAGTCCACCAAAGACCCGCAGAATTCTTGCAGAGGCTTTTGCTTCTCAGCCAATGCATCGGGATGGGCACCAAGAGTGTCATAGGCCTGAATCAGTTCGTGGCGCTCCAACAGCCATCTATCGATCAGCTTATGCACCCCACCCCAGCGTTCCTGAGCATTCTGACAACTTTCCAACATGATGATCTCTCTTCCCTATTGGGGCGCCGCAGCTCTGTACCTGCGCAACACTTCAAGGATGAAGCAGCAGACGGACAAGGCCGTGTCTGACAAGCGGTTTGGATAACGCGTGCGGGCCAGATTATGCCCGCATGACTATGGCTTCAAGGTACGCAGGAGAGAATGTTCATACAAGTGTTTAATCCGCTCCTACAACCTGAGTCTTGTTTTCAAGGCGTTGCGAGGCGCAAATGCCTGTCGAACAACAACCGTGACACCTGCATGAACCCCAGGATCAGCATCGCCACGAAGAACAACAGACTCCACTCAGGCAGGCTCAGGTCAAACAGCGTCCAGTTGATTTCGACACAATCGACCGTGCCATTGAACACCGAGCGCATTGCCTGCCAGACAGACAGGTTTTCAAGCATGTGCTGCACGCTGGGCCAGCAATCCCCGACCTGACTTGCCGGCCTGTTCTGCAACAGCACTTGCCTGCCTGCGGTGATGGCGCCCAGCAACGCACAGGCCATGCTCGCCAGCCCGTAGAGGCAATGGCCGGAACGCCCAGGTCTGTGAAGTGCGGCAATCAGGTTGATCAAGGCAAAAGACGCGAGGAACAGGCGCTGTACCTGGCATAGAAAACAAGGTCGTAGCAGCGCGCCGTATTGAAGGTAGAAAGACGCGCCCAACGTCAGCGCACCCGCCATGAACGCCAGGAAAAACAAAGAGCGTAAAGGGGCCAAAGACATTGTTTATCCGCACTGCAAGAGATAGGTCGCTACGGTAGAGGAAAGGCCCGACCCCTTTCAATACGCCCTAGAGCAGACATTTCCTCGAAAACATAAGGACATCCCGCCACGGGCCCGAGGAAATTCAGTTACAACAAGTAGGAATTAGTAACAAGGCCAGTTAAACCGAGTGTTTTCAAGCGTTGAAGGAGCGGGTGTCGGATCGGTCCGAGCCAACCCACTCACCCTTTCCTACTTCAAGCTCGCGCAGGCACCGGCAGCGGCGAAGACAGCAGGCGATTGTCGAGCAATCCCAAGCCTTCCTGAAACAGCTGGTTGCTGCGCTCGGTGTCGCCCAATTGGGCCAGCAGGCGAGCCAATTCGGCGCAGGCTTCGGGATTGCGCTGCACTTGCAGGCTGCTTTCCAGATAATCCCGCGCCTTGCCCCACAGACTGTTTTGCAGGCACAGACGGCCCAGCGTCAGCAACAGGCTGGCATCGCCTGGGTGGTCCTTGAGCCAGCCTTCGGCAAACTTCAATTGGCGCGCAGGATCACTGCCGCGCAACAGGCCGTACAACCGGATCAAGTGGCTGTCATAACCGCGCTTGAGAGCACCACGCAGCACTTCTTCGGCCTTGGCATCCGCGCCCAATCGACGCAGTTGGTCGGCATACGCCAACACCAGTTGTGGCTGTTGGCGCTGGGCAGTGGTCAGTTGCTCCCATGCGCGTTCCAAGGACTGCAACCCTGCTTCGCCTTGCTCTTCACGCTGGGCCGCCAGGCTCAGGTTCTCGCCCCAGGCGCGACGCTCCAGCTCGGCCAGTTCATTGGCGGGCAAGACTTTGTCCTTGCGCAGCTCAGGCAGCAGGCGAATCACAGACGACCAATCGCCACGCTGTTGATGCAGGCGTTGCAGTTGTCGCAGCACTTGCGCGTTATGCGGGTGACGCTCATGCATCGCCTGAAGAGTGACCAGCGCGCCTTCCGTATCACCTCGATCCATCTGCAATTGCGCGTGGCTCAAGGCAATGGCCAGTTCGGCCTGGGGCTGGCGCTCCAGAGCGCGCTCCAGCAAGCCGTCGGATTCCTCATAACGGCCCTGTTCATTAGCCGCACGGGCGGCACCGATGTAATACAGCAGCGGCTGACGCTCTGCTTCGGCGGCGCGGTGCAAGTGGCGCTCCGCACTGGCCCAACGTCCCTCGGCGAGGTCCATCTGGCCTTGCTCGATAGCGATCTGAACACGGCGGCTGCGATTGCGCCGTGACCAGGGGTTGACCACGCCACCGGATGTGGTGACCAGGCTCCACAACACGCGGACCAGATAAATCGCCAGGCCGATGGCAAACACCGCCACCAATGTCGCCCACAGGCTTGATTCGTAATGCAGCAGGTGAGGATAGGTAATCAACACGTAGCCGGTGTGCTTCGAAATGCCTACACCCAGGGCCAGGGCGAGCGCAATTGCGAGCACCAGGATCACATAGAAACGCTTCATCAGCTCTACTCCTGGGTCGCCGGTTTGCCAGCCGCGGCCTTGGCTTCGTCGGCCGACAGATGACGACGCTCAAGGTACGCCTGCACAGCGGCCAGGCTCGCGGCCAGGTCAGGCGTGACCACGGACACGGCCTTGGGCTCAAGCTCGGCAATGCGCGCCAGCATCGCCTTGCTCTGCGGGTTGTCCTGGTTGAAGTTGTCCTGCAACACGCTGCGCGCTTCCCCCAACGAGCGGCTGTAGACGGCCGCCTCGCCGTTAAGCGCAGCCCATTGGGCTTGCTCCAGTGCCAGGCTCAAGGCCAGGCGCACTTGGTTCAGGCCTTGGCCTGCCAGCAAGGGACGGATGTTGTCATCCGGGTTGAAGTCAATGCGGAAATAACGGGAGATCTGCTCCCACCACTGGCTCAACTGGTTCTGCGTATCGCTGGTGGGGCGCCCCTGGGAAGCAGGCTCCGTGAGCTGATACTCCGGGGCAATCGCCGCCAGTTGCACCACCTGGTCACGCAAGGCAGCCAATTGCAGGTACAGGCCGGTACGGTCCGGTTGCTCGGTGCTGCGCAGCGCGGCCAGGCTCTTGGCCAATTGCTCCCGTGCAGCGAAAGCCCCTGGGTCGCTCTGTTCGCGAAGAATCTCGTCGGCACCCTGGACCAGCGACTGGGCGCTGTTAATGTCTTGCAAGGCGGACAAACGCAAGCTGGCCAGACGGATCAGATGCTCGGCCTCGGCCAGGCGCCAGTCCTTGCGGCTGGCACCCAACACGGTTTCCAGACGCTGGTTGAGGCGCTGCTGATCTCCCTGCAACTGCGTGACCAGGCGGCGACGCTCTTCCAGCTCATCCGCACCCGGCAACTGCGCCAGGCGGGCGGCCAGCTGTTGCTGGCCTTGCTTGAGGCTCTGGGACTGGTCATCCAGGGTCTGCACCTGGCCCAGTTGGTGCTGGCTGCTGGCTTGCAGGGCACGGACCTGCCAGATCCCCCAGCCGCCGGCGGCTACGCCCGCAGCGCCCAACAGCAAGGCGACGACGGCCAGGCCATTGCCACGGCGTGGCGCGCTGACCGGTGTCTCGACCGGCGCATCAAGCGCGGGCTGAGCTTCATCTTTAGGCAAGGCTGTTTCGCTCACGTATCCGTCCTTTGCGTATCAGAGAGTGGGAACGGGATAGCTCCCTAACGCCACTAACAAAGCCGCGGCACTCGCGCCGCGACAATCCACAACTTTTTCTGCACCCGCAGCACGCGCCATTTCATATACACGCGGGCTGGGCACGAACAACGGCAGCTGTGCCACCTCTGGCCAATCGGGGCCGGCTGACGCGTGCAGGTGTAAAAAACCCTGCCCACTGCTGACCACCAGGCCGTTCAAGCGTTCCAACTGGATGCGTTGCATCAACGCGCCCTTTTCATACACCGGAAGAAAACGCCGATACAATTCCAGGTAATCGACACTAGCACCTTGCTCGCGTAAACGCTCTGCCAGCAACTCACGCCCGCCCTCGCCGCGCAGGATCAACACCCGGCCGCCCGGCAGTGCAATAGCCTCGCGCAAGGCGGGCAGTTCAAGCAAGGCCTCGCTATCGTCGCCAGTGGCGGGATAGTGAACCTTGAGGCCATGATCGGCCAGTATCTGTGCCGTCGCCGCGCCGACACTGAACCAGGGCATTGGCGGCACACTGTCCCCCAACCGCTGCAACGCCAGGCGTGCAGCCGGCTTGCTCACCACGATGACGGCACAATATCGCGGCAGCGCGCCGAATACCGCGCGTTGCTCAGCAGTCACCGGCAAGGCTTCGGTCTCCAGCAAAGGCAGGCAGCTGCTGTGAATGCCGCTCTTGGCCAATAACGCCGCCACGGCCGTCGACTCCTCGGCAGGCCGCGTCAGCAGCACTCGCCATTTGGTCACTGCGGGCCGGCCTCGCCATAGACTTTTTGCAAAATGGCACCCGCGCCTTTTTCCAGCAGTTCCTCGGCAACCTGAATCCCCAGTGCCGTGGCATCACGCTGCGGCCCACGCACCTCGGCGGTCAGCAGGTTACCGCCGTCCGGATCACCGACCAGGCCACGCAGCCACAGGTTCTCACCTTCGAGTACGGCATAGCAGGCGATGGGCACTTGGCAGCCACCGTTGAGGTGTTTGTTCAAGGCACGCTCGGCGGTAACACGCACTTCGGTGTCCGCGTGATCGAGAGGCTTGAGCAGTGCGTGAATTTCGCTGTCGGCGGTGCGACATTCGATGCCGACTGCACCCTGCCCGCCAGCTGGCAGGCTGTCTTCGACGCTGATGGCCGAGGTGATGCGGTCTTCAAAGCCCAGGCGGATCAGGCCGGCAGCGGCGAGGATGATCGCGTCGTATTCGCCGGCGTCCAGCTTGGCGAGGCGCGTGTTGACGTTGCCACGCAAAAAGCGGATCTGCAGGTCGGGACGCCGCGTCAGCAACTGGGCCTGGCGACGCAGGCTGGAGGTGCCGACGATACTGCCTGGCGGCAATTCGTCCAGAGACGCGAAGGTGTTGGAAACGAAGGCGTCGCGCGGGTCTTCGCGCTCGCAGATACAAAAAAGGCCCAGGCCTTCAGGGAAGTCCATGGGCACGTCTTTCATCGAATGCACGGCGATGTCGGCTTCGTTATCCAGCAGCGCAGTTTCCAATTCCTTGACGAACAGGCCCTTGCCGCCGATTTTGGACAGTGGCGAGTCCAGCAGCTTATCGCCGCGACTGACCATGGGCACCAGGGAGACCTTGAGGCCGGGATGGGCCTGCTCAAGGCGTGCTTTGACGTATTCGGCCTGCCACAAGGCCAAGGCGCTTTTACGGGTGGCGATGCGGATTTCGCGAGAGGACATGGATCAATCCGTACTGAATAGATACGGCGGATAATAACAGCTCAGGCAAATACGCTTTGATTTGAATCAGCAAGTGCGGGGCCTCCCTGGCCACGCCGCACCGGGATAAGGAATGCAGACCGCGCCGCAGCCCTTGGGCTAAAGCTGCTGCATCATTTTGCGCACGCCAGCGACATGGCGTCGGCTGACGATCAACGCATCACCATTGAGCCCCTTCAGGAATAACTGAAAGTGCCCCAGGGGCGTGCGCTGCAGGCGCTCGATACGTTCACGGGCGACCAGCGCGTTGCGATGAATGCGCACGAAACGCTCGCCAAACTCGTCTTCAAGCGCCTTGAGCGGCTCATCGAGCAACACTTCACCGGTCTCGTGGCGCAAGGTCACGTATTTGTGATCGGCAATAAAGTAGACCACCTGGCCGAGTGGGATCAGTTCGATGCCCTTGCGGGTACGCGCGCTGATATGGCTGCGTGGCCCGTTACCACTTTGCGCAGCCGGTTGCGTCAAGGCAGCCAGTTGGGCGCGGCTGGGACGCTCGGCTTTTTTCAAGGCTTTGAGCAAGGCTTCAGCAGTGGCCGGCTTGACGAGAAAACTGACACCGCTGTCTTCCAGCGCCTGTGCAGAAAACTCATCCTGCGCCGCACACAACACCACGGCAGGCGGCGATTCGCGTTCGCTCAGGCGGGCGGCGACCTGCAGGCCATCAAAGCCCGGCATCCGGATATCGAGCAGCACTACATCGGGCTTGTGGCTGTCGATCAGCGTCAACGCCTCCTCGCCACTGGTGGCACTCGGTTCAAGGACTGAATAACCCTCGAGTTCACTGACCAGACGGCTCAGTCGCTCGCGGGCTTGGGGTTCGTCATCAACGATCAGGACATTCATATTGCGCTGGATTCCTGCGTGAGTCTCGCACAAGGATAGCGTAGACAGGTGCGGTGACTGACGTCACAGCGATCCACGCTAAGACTAGCGCGAGCGGCAAAAAGTGCCCTGAGAATGGCACCCAAATTTACCCGGACCTGTTCAATAGCGCCCAAGACCCGCTGCATTCGGGCATCGTCGTAGGGTTCACTGATAAACAATCCGAATACCCCCCTGTTTAATGGATAGTCTGGTTATGACCGCATCACCCGACTTTGGTGCATTCACACACTATCAGTCCAACTGTAGACGCTCAGTGAGGCGACATTGCTCAATCGTCAAATATCGTTTCAATAAGTACCTGTCACCAGTCTCGTCCTGGATGCGGTCGGCGGCAAGGCACTTAGCCATCTCTTACACAAAAAAATTGCCGACCACCCGCAGCACCGCCTCCACGGGCAACCCTGTTATGATCGCCTGCACACCTTCATGCCTCTTTTAAGCAGATCACGAGCGAATCCATGAGCACCGACAAGACCAACCAGTCCTGGGGCGGCCGCTTCAGTGAACCCGTCGACGCCTTCGTCGCGCGCTTCACCGCCTCCGTCACCTTCGATCAACGCCTGTACCGCCACGACATCATGGGCTCCATCGCCCACGCTACGATGCTGGCCAAGGTCGGCGTGCTGACCGACGCCGAGCGTGACAGCATTATCGACGGCCTGACCATCATCCGCGGTGAGATCGAGGCAGGGACGTTCGACTGGCGCGTAGACCTCGAAGACGTGCACATGAACATCGAGGCACGCCTCACTGATCGCATCGGCGTGACCGGCAAAAAACTGCACACCGGCCGTAGCCGTAACGACCAGGTCGCCACCGATATCCGCCTATGGCTGCGCGATGAGATCGACCTGATCCTGGGCGAAATCACCCGCCTGCAAAAAGGCTTGCTGGAGCAGGCCGAGCGTGAATCGGACACCATCATGCCCGGCTTCACCCACCTGCAGACCGCACAACCCGTGACCTTCGGCCACCACCTGCTGGCCTGGTTCGAAATGCTCAGCCGCGACTACGAACGCCTGGTCGATTGCCGCAAGCGCGCCAACCGCATGCCGCTGGGCAGCGCTGCACTGGCCGGCACCACCTACCCGATCGACCGTGAGTACACCGCACAACTGCTGGGCTTTGACGCCGTGGGCGGCAATTCTTTGGACGGCGTGTCGGACCGTGACTTCGCCATTGAATTCTGCGCCGCCGCCAGCATCGCGATGATGCACCTGTCGCGCTTCTCCGAAGAGCTGGTGCTATGGACCAGCGCGCAATTCCAGTTCATCGACCTGCCAGACCGCTTCTGCACCGGCAGCTCGATCATGCCGCAAAAGAAAAACCCCGACGTGCCAGAGCTGGTGCGTGGCAAGAGCGGCCGTGTGTTTGGCGCGCTGATGGGCCTGCTGACCCTGATGAAAGGCCAACCACTGGCCTACAACAAGGACAACCAGGAAGACAAGGAACCGCTCTTCGACGCCGCCGACACCCTGCGCGACTCGCTGCGCGCCTTTGCCGACATGATCCCGGCGATCAAGCCCAAGCACGCGATCATGCGTGAAGCGGCACTGCGCGGATTCTCCACCGCGACCGACCTGGCGGACTACCTGGTGCGCCGTGGCCTGCCGTTCCGTGACTGCCACGAAATCGTTGGCCACGCCGTGAAGTACGGTGTGGACACCGGCAAGGACCTTGCGGAAATGAGCCTGGAAGAACTGCGCCAGTTCAGCGACCAGATCGAGCAGGATGTGTTTGCCGTGCTGACCCTGGAAGGCTCGGTGAATGCCCGTAACCATGTGGGCGGCACTGCGCCGGCACAGGTCAAGGCGGCGGTCGTGCGCGGCAAGGCATTGCTCGCCAGCCGCTAAAACTGTGGCGAGGGAGCTTGCTCCCGCTGGGCTGCGCAGCGGCCCCA